>NZ_JBEFLP010000008.1 GCF_040149665.1 Sulfitobacter sp. HNIBRBA3233
TGCGCCACACGGGCGGCGCGGAATTCTTCGATCCGGTCGCCGTGCTGCGCGGTCAGATCGATGTCGTCCCAGCCGTTGATCAGCTTTTGCAGCCAGACCTCGTCGAGCTCGAATGCGACCTCTTTGCCCGCGATCTCCGCGCGGCCCGCCTCCAGATCGACCCGGGCATCGGCGCTGTCTTCGCCGAGGGCCGCGATCAGTTCCTCGATGGTGTCTTCGTCCAGCCGCGCGGGCAAAAGCCCGTTGTTCACCGCGTTGCTCGCGAAAATATCGCCGAAGCTCGGGGCGAAGACGGCGCGGATGCCGGAATCGACCAGCGTATAGACCGCCGCCTCACGGCTCGACCCGCTGCCGAAGTTGCGCCGTGCGACGATGATCCGCACACCGCTGTTGCGGTTCAGCGGATGGTCGGGGTTGTTCTCGCGCACGTCGTGCAGCAGGAAATCCTCGTACCCGTCGGCACGCGGCTGCGACATGAATCGCGCCGGGATCAGCTGATCGGTGTCGATATTCGCCTGCGGCAGCGCCACGGCGGGGCCGTCTATCCGGGTCCATCCGCTCATGTCCGGCCCTCCAGCAAGGGGCGCACATCGGTCAGATGGCCCGCAACGGCGGCAGCGGCGACCATGGCGGGGCTCATCAGGTGGGTGCGCGCCCCCCTGCCCTGCCTGCCGCGAAAGTTCCGGTTGGTCGAGGACGCGCAGCGCTTGCCGCTTTCGACGAGATCGCCGTTCATGCCCACGCACATCGAACATCCCGCACTGGCCCATTCCAGACCCGCATCGACAAAGATTTTTGCCAGCCCCTCGTCCTCGGCCTGTTTCTTGACCTGCGCCGATCCGGGCGCGACAAGGCCGGGCACCTTGGCGCGGCGGCCTTCAAGAACCTTCGCCGCCATGCGCAGATCCTCGATCCGGCCATTGGTGCAGCTGCCGATAAAGACCTGATCGATCGCGATGCCATCAAGCGGCTTGCCCGCTTCGAGCGCCATATAATCGAGCGACGCGCGGGCGTGGTCCGATTTGCCGCCGGGCAGATCGCCCGGATGCGGCACGGTATCGGTGATCGGCAGCGCCTCTTCGGGGGTGGTGCCCCATGTGACCGTGGGCGCGATATCGCCCGCGTCAATCTCGACCTCGCGGTCGAACCGCGCGTCCGCATCGCTGCGCAGCGCGTCCCAGTCGGCCACGGCGCTGTCCCATCCGTCGCCCGTCGGCGCAAAGGGCCGGCCGCGGATGTATTCGTATGTCCGCGCATCGGGGGCGACCATACCCAGCCGCCCGCCGCCTTCGATCGACAGGTTGCACAGGGTCAGGCGCCCCTCCATCGACAGCGCCTCGACCGCAGGGCCGGCGTATTCGATGGCATGTCCGCGCGCGCCATCGGCGCCCAGCCTGGCGATCCAGTGCAGGGCCATATCCTTGGCCGTGACGCCTGCGCGCAGCTGCCCGTTGAAGGTGATGCGCATGGTCTTGGGCCGCTTTTGCCAGATCGTCTGGGTCGCCAGAATATGCGCCACCTCGGTCGCACCGACGCCGAAGGCCAGCGCCCCGAAGGCCCCGTGGGTCGACGTGTGGCTGTCGCCGCAATTTATCAGAAGGCCCGGCAGGGTCAGCCCCTGTTCGGGGCCGATCACATGCACGATCCCCTGCTCGGGGTCCCTCAGATCGAAAAGCTTGATCCCCGTCTCGGCCGCGTTTTCGCCCAATGTGCGGATCATCCGGCGGATGTCGGCGGCAACCTCGATGTCGCGGGTCGGCGCATAGTGATCGACGACACCGAAGGTCAGATGCGGCTGAGCCACCGGCATACCGCGCGATTTCAGCTTGGCGAAAGCGTGGTGCGATCCCTCGTGCACCAGATGCCGGTCCACCCACAGCAGCGACGTGCCGTCTTCGCGGCACAGGATCTCGTGTTTGTCCCAAAGCTTGTCGAGAAGCGTTCCGGTCATTCCGCCGCCTCCTGTGCCGCATTGTTCAGCACCGGCTCCCAATGCCGCCCCTCGCCGGCACCCACGCGGCTGAGCGTCATTTCCAGCTTGAACATGTCCGGGCGATAAAGCGCGGCGAGGTATTCCACCCCCCTGCCCTGCCCGTCGCGCACCACGCGGTTCAGCGACAGCAGCGGTGCGCCGACGCTCAGATCCAGATGCGCCGCGACCTCGGGCGACGCCAGCGTGGCGCTGACGCTCTGGTCCGCGCTTTCCACCTGCACGCCCGAGCGTTCGAGCAGCCGGAAGAGCGGCGTGGTGGCCAGCTCCGCCTCGGAGTAGTTCTGCGCGATTTCCTCGGGCACATAAGTCGTCAGATGCGAGAACGCCCGGCCCTCGATCTGGCGCAGGCGCACGGCGGTCTGCACCCGCGCGTCCGGGCGGATCTGCATCGCGGTGGCGACAAAGCCGGGCGGCGGCCCGTAGCTGAACGAGATCAGGCGCGCCGTGGTCTCGTCGCCCATCTGCTTGACCTGCGGGATCAGCGTCGTGATGTCCGCCGACACCCCGGGCACATCGCGGATCGCGCGCACGGTGGTGCCCGATCCCGCCCGCCGGTCGATCAGCCCGTCCGCGGCCAGCGCATCCAGCGCACGGCGCACCGTGACCCGGCTGACATCGAGGCTGGCCGCAAGTTTCTTTTCGGCGGGCAAAAGCGCACCCTCGCCGTAGGCGCCGCGCTGGATTTCGTCGCGCAGTTGCAGATAGACACGCCGCGCCTTGCCGCCTTCGGGCAGTCCGCTGATAGGTTTGTCCTCGGGGTCACGCTGCACGTCATCATCCCTTTTCAATGGAACCGAGCCTAACGTCGAAAAACTCGATTGCAAGAAATCTATCTCATCACGGGCGAAAAATCAGCACTATGCCTGAAACTTTATCTGTACTATAAAAGATACAGATTTACGGAGGGTGCGCCATGCCGGTGATCGAACTGCATGTAATGGACGGCTACGACGACGACGCCAAGAAACGGCTGTGCGAGGCGCTGACAGACGCCGTGCGAATCGTTCTTCCCGCTCCACCCGAAGCGGTGACCGTGATGATCCACGAAATGCAGCCTGCCGGATACATGCGCGGGCGCCAGCACCGCAGCGCAGCGCCCGCCCTGCCCGATCCCGTGACCCTTGTCCGCACCTACCTGTCGGCCATGGAGGCGCGCGAGATCGACCTTGCCCGCGACATGCTGGGGGCGGGTTTCGCCATGACCTTTCCGGGCGGCGTGCGCATGACGCGGCTCGAAGAGCTCATCGACTGGGCCGCGCCGCGATACCGCTTTGTCACCAAGACCTACGAAGGGTTCGATGCCCTCCAGTCCGGCGGCGAGGCGGCGATCGTCTACTGCCGCGGCACGCTGTCGGGCGAATGGCCCGACGGCACGCCCTTTGACGGCATCCGCTTCATCGACCGCTTCGAGGTGACGGGCGGGTTGATCACACTTCAGGACGTCTGGAACGACATTTCCGAAACGAAAGGGGCAACATGAGTGCAGAGATAGACCCGATTACGCTGGCCGTTCTGGCCGGCCGGATGGAACAGATCGCGGACGAGATGGATGCGACCCTGTTCCGCGCCGCCTTCAACCCGATCATCGCGGAAGCCCATGACGCCTCGCACGGGCTTTACCATGCAACCACGGGCGACACGCTGGTGCAGGGCAAAAGCGGCCTGCCCATTTTCGTCGGCGTGATGAGCTTTGCGGTCAAGGCGGTCATCGACAAGGCAGCCGAGAACGGCGATCTGGCGGACGGCGATATCTATATCTTCAACGATGCCCACCTCGGCGGCACCCATCTGAGCGATATGCGCCTTGTCAGACCCTATTTTCACGACGGAAAGCTGTTTTGCTATCTCGCGTCCGTGGGCCACTGGCACGATGTCGGCGGCGCCGTGCCGGGCAACTACAACCCCGCAGCGACCGACGCCTTTCAGGAGGCCTTCGTGCTGCCCCCCGTCCGGCTTGCCAAGGGCGGAGAGATCCAGACCGACATCATCGACATCCTGATGCGCAACACCCGCCTGCCGCAATCGGCGCAGGGCGATCTGAACGGCCAGCTCGGCGCGCTCGATCTGGGGGTCAGGCGGATGGACGAGCTGCTGGCCGAATACGGCGCCGAAACGGTGCGCGCGGGGCTGGACGCGCTGCAGGACCGCGCGGAAACGCTGATGCGCGCCGAACTGACCGACCTGCCCGATGGCCGCTGGGAGGCGGAGGATTTTCTCGACAACGACGGGATCACCGACACACCGCTGCCGATCCGCGTCGCGCTGGAGATCAGCGGCGACCGGATGACGCTGGATTTCACGGGCACGGCACCGCGCTGCGCCGGTCCGGTCAACATCGCCCTGCCGACGGCGGTGGCCACGGCCTATGTCGCGATCAAGCATATCTTTCCCGCCCTGCCCGCCAACGCGGGCGTGATGCGGCCCATCGACGTGCGCATTCCCGACGGCTCCTTGCTGTCCGCGCCCTTCCCCGCACCGGTGGGTGGCTATACTGAAACCATTCTGCGGATGATCGACGTGATCTTTTCCGCCGCCGCGCAGGCCGCGCCGGAGCGGGTGGTGGCCAATGCCTATGGCACCATCAACGCGCTGTCGATTTCCGGCACCCGCGACAACGGCCAGCCGTGGGTCATGTTCAGTTTCTACGGCGGCGGGCACGGCGCCTCGGTTGACGGCGACGGGTTGAACCATGGCAATGCGCCGATCTCGACCGCGACGATCCCGCCGATGGAAATTCTCGAGGCCGCCTATCCCGTGATGTTCAGGCAATGGGCGCTGCGCCCCGACAGCGCCGGTGCCGGCCAGCACCGCGGCGGCATGGGCGCCACCTACGAGATCGAAGTGCTGGAAGGCAACGGCGCCAAGGCGTTCCTGTTCGGGGAGCGTGGCCGCTATGCGCCCAAGGGCGCCGCGGGCGGGGGCGACGCCGCGCTGAACGTCTTCAGCTACGAGCAGGCGGATGGCTGGCACCAGCCGCCCATGGCCTCGAAAATGGTTGGTATCAGGCTCGAACAAGGGCAATCGGTGCGGCTGGAGACCCCCGGTGGCGGTGGCTACGGCCCCGCATCCGACCGCGCGCCCGAGGCCGTCGCACGGGACGTCGCGGCGGGCTTTCTGAGCGCCGAAAAAGCCGACAAGGAATACGGGCCCGCGTGGCAGGAGGCAGGCCAATGACCGGCAAGATGATCGGTGTCGACGTAGGCGGCACATTCACCGATATTTTCGTCCTCGACGAAGAGCGTGGCGTGGCCGAAGTGGCCAAGGTGCCCACAACCCGCCCCGACCAGTCCGGCGGCTTCCTGTCGGGGATCGGCACACGCGTGGATGATCTGGCGGATGTATCGGTCGTGGTGCACGGCACCACGGCGGGCACCAATGCCCTGCTGGAGCGCAAGGGCGCCAGGATCGGCGTCATCACCACGATGGGCCTGCGCGATGTGCTGGAAATGCGCCGCCGGGACCGCCCCCGCACATGGGGGCTGCGCGGCGATTTCACCCCTGTGGTGGATCGGGCGCAGCGGCTAGAGGTGCCCGAACGCACGCTGGCGGACGGCACGATCCGCACCCCCGTCGATCTGGATGCGGTGCGCGCCGCGGCACAGACGCTGATCGACGACGGCTGCCTTGCGGTGGCGGTGCTCTTCGCCAACGCCTACGCCAATGCCGAGAACGAGGAGCGCGCGGTCGCCGCTGTGCGCGAGGTCTGGCCGAACGCGCATGTGTCCTGTTCGTCCGAAATCCTGCCGGAGATCCGCGAGTTCGAACGGTTCTCGACCACCGCGCTTAATGCCTATTTGCAGCCCGAGGTATCGGGGTATCTCAACCGGCTGGAAACCGCGCTGAAAGACGGCGGATTTGCGGGCGAATTCATGATCGTGCAATCCAACGGCGGCGTGATGGATGTGGACACGGCGGCAAAGCTGCCGGTGCGGACCGCCCTGTCGGGCCCCGCTGCGGGTGTGATCGCCGCCGGCTACATCGCCGAGGCCGCAGGCTTTCCCGATGTGATCACGGGCGATATGGGCGGCACGTCCTTCGACGTCTCGCTGATCGCGGGCGGCCAATCCATGCTGAGCCCCCAGACCTCCATCGATTTCGGCATGGTTGTCCGGTCCCCGATGATCGAGATTACCACGATCGGCGCGGGCGGCGGATCCATCGCATGGGTCGACAAGGGCGGTCTGCTGAACATCGGCCCCGAAAGCGCCGGATCCACCCCCGGCCCCGTCGCCTACGGACAGGGCAACACGCGCCCGACCGTCACGGATGCCAACGTGGTTCTGGGCCGGATCGACCCCGACAACCCCATCGGCGGCAAGCTCGAGCGGCTGGATGTCGAGGCGGCGGAGGCCGCGATCCTCGAACATGTGGGCAAGCCTCTGGGTCTGGACGCGCTGGCGGCAGCCGAGGCGATCCTGAAAGTCGCCAACAGCAGGATGGCGGGGGCGCTGCGTCTGGTGTCGATCGAGCGCGGATTCGATCCGAAGCGCTTTGCCTTCATGCCGTTCGGCGGCGGCGGTGCGCTGCATTCCGGCGCGATGCTGGCCGAGGTGGGCCTCGCGCGGGCCATCGTGCCCCGCTATCCCGGCGTGACCTCTGCCATGGGCTGCGTGATCGCGGACATGCGGCAGGATTTCGTGCAGACCATCAACACGATGCTGGACGGGATCGACACGGACGCGCTGGCTGCCTTCATGCAGCGCCACGTCACCGACGGTCTGGCCACGCTGGACGCGGCGCGCACGCGGTTCGAAGCGCGCGAGACATCCTTCACGCTCGATATGGCCTATGTCGGCCAGACACATACCGTCAGCGTGCCCCTGCCCGTTACCGTCACCGGCGGAAAGGTCACCCCGCCGACCGAGGCGCAGATCGCCGATGCGTTCGACGCGACCTACCGCGAAACCTATGGCAGGTTGCTGAAAGGTGGCGCGCGCCGGGTGATGAACCTGCGCTCGGCCGTCACCGGCAAACGGCCGCGTTTCGATCTGGCGACGCTGGCACCACAGGGCGGGTCGGCAGAGGCCGCGCTGAAAGGCACCCGGCGGGTACATTTCGCCGACAGCTGGCACGAGACGCGGATCTACGACCGTCTGGCCCTGCCCGTCGGCGCCGTGATCGAGGGCCCCGCGATCCTTGAGCAACCCGACACAACCGTGCTGATCGAGCCCGATCTGGTGGGGCGTGTGGACGACTTCGGAAACACCTTGATCGAAAGGGTGACGCCATGATTGCCGAACGCACGGCCCTGCTGACAATCGATTTGCAGAATGACTTCCTGCACCCCGAGGGCGCCTATGGCCGCGCGGGACAAACGGCAGAGGCAATCACCGCCCTGCCCGACCGCATCGCCCCGCTGCGCGATGCGCTGATCGCGGCGGGGGGCACTTACATCTCCGCCCAGTTCACGCTGGTTCCGGGCCGTGGTGGCGCACCGCTGATCGCGGAGCACCTGCGCCGCTTGCGCCCGTTTCTGACCAAGGGCGATTTCACGCCCGGCGGGTTCGGCCATGCGCTGGTCGACCGTTTGCAGCCGGCGGATTTCACGATCGAGAAGGTCGCCTACTCCGCCTTCTACCAGACACGCCTTGAATACGTGCTGCGCAGGGTCGGGATCGACACGCTGATCATCGGCGGGATTGTCACGAACGGTGGCGTCGCCAGCACCGTGCGCGACGCCCATGTGCGAGACATCCATACGGTGCTTCTGTCCGATGGCTGCGCGGCTTTTCGCGAAGACGTGCATGACGCCACTCTCGCATCGCTCGGGTCGCTCTCGGAAATCATGCCCTGCGACGCGGCGCTGAAGCGGATTGGAGAGATGCAATGACCCTTCGTGAAAGACTGACTTCTGCCGACATCCTTGTGGCGCCCGGTGTCTACGACGGTCTGACGGCTGCCTTGGCGACGGATGCGGGGTTCGAGGCGCTGTATCTCTCGGGGGCGGCCGTCGCCTATACCCGTCTGGGCCGTCCGGACATCGGGCTGAGCACTGCGAGCGAAATGGCCGATACCATGGCCCTGGTCGCGGACCGGACCGATCTGCCGGTCATCATGGACGCCGACACCGGCTTCGGGAATGCGCTGAACGCGCGCAGGACGATGCAGACCTACGAGCGCGCCGGTGCCGCCGCCTTGCAGATCGAAGATCAGACATATCCGAAGAAATGCGGCCACCTTTCAGACAAGTCATTGATTACATTAAATGAAATGACCGGAAAGATCAGCGCGATGGCGGACGCCCGGCGCCACGACACGCTGATCGTTGCGCGCACCGATGCGATTGCGGTCGAGGGGTTTTCGGCAGCGGTCGACCGTGCCGGAGCCTATATCGAGGCGGGTGCGGATGTTCTGTTCATCGAAGCGCCCCGCGACCGCGACGAGCTGTCGCGCATCCCGCAAACCTTCGGCGGCCGCGTGCCGCTGCTTGCCAATATGGTTGAAGGGGGGGCGACGCCGATTTCCTCAGACAAGGATCTTGAGGCGATGGGGTTTGATATCGTGATCTTTCCCGGCGGGATTGTCCGTGCGCTGGCCCGCACCGCGCAGGAGTATTACGCGAGCCTGCGCGAGCACGGCTCTAACAAGCGCTTTTCGGACAGGATGCACGATTTCGACGGGTTGAATGCGGCGATCGGAACACCGGACATGCTGGCACTGGGGAAACGCTATGACGGGACAGGTTGAGGTCGCAGCCCCGCTTGCCTCCTACGATCTGGAAGTCGGCACGCTGATCGTCGGGGCGGGGGCCTGCGGGATGGTCGCGGCCCTGGCGGCGCAGGAGGCGGGAGAGGACGTTCTGCTGATCGAAGCGGACCCCCTGCCCTCCGGGTCGACGGCGTTGAGTGCGGGTCTGATCCCGGCTGCAGGGACTGAATTCCAGCGCAATCTCGGGATCGAGGATGACCCGGCGCTTTTCGCGAAAGACATTCAGGCCAAGGCCCATGACGAAAACGAACAGGCGCTGGTCGACGCGCTGGCGCATACCTCCGGCAAGGTGGTGCAGTGGCTGGCGGACCGGCACGGGCTGCCCTTTTCTGTCGTCGCCGACTTTGATTATCCTGGCCACAGCCGGCGGCGGATGCACGGCCTGCCGACCCGCGCCGGTCGTGAGTTGGTGGACGCCTTGCGTGTCTGCATCGAGGCATCGGAGATCCCCCTGATCTGCGACCGACGGGCGGTGACGCTGTTTGCAAGGGGCGAGCGCATCGACGGCGTCGGCATGGAACTTCCCGACGGGTCGGTCGAGACCGTGAAGGCCGCGCGCGTCATTCTCGCCTGTAACGGTTTTGGCGGAAACCGCGCAATGGTTCACGCGCACATGCCTGAAATCGAGGATGGCCTGTGGTTCGGGCACGATGGAAACCGGGGTGAAGCCGTGCTCTGGGCGGAGAAGCTCGGCGCCGCCACGCGGCATCTTGGGGCCTATCAGGGGCACGGGAACGTGGCCCATCCGCACGGCATTCTGATCACTTGGGCGGTCATCGGCGAAGGCGGTGTGCAGGTCAATCGTGACGGCAAGAGGTTCTGGAACGAATCGCAGGGCTATTCGGAAGCGGCGCGCGCCGTTCTGGCGCAGCCTGGCGGGACGGCCTGGGCGATCTTTGACAGCAGGATCGCCGACATCGCCCGCCAGTTCGAGGATTTCAAACAGGCCGAACGGCAAGGTGCGGTTCTGATGGCCGACAGTCTGGAGGCGCTGGAGGATCTCTGCCGGTTCCCCGCGGGGAACCTGCGCGCCGAGATCAGCGATCTGCCCGGCGACGGCGGCGTAGACCGCTTCGGGCGGGCGTGGAACGCCCCTGCCCTTACCGCCCCCTTTTGTGCGGTCAAGGTGACCGGCGCGCTATTTCACACGCAGGGGGGCCTAGACGTGGATCCGGGGACCGCGCGTGTCAGAACCACCGACGGTGGGCTATTCGATAATCTGTACGCGGCTGGTGGTGCGGCCTGCGGTGTCTCGGGCAAAGGCGACAGCGGCTACCTGTCAGGAAACGGATTGTTGGCCGCTGTCGGACTTGGCTATATCGCCGGGCGCGCTCAATCGTCGAGCTGAGCCAGAAAAGCCTCCAGCCCGCGCTGGAGCTTTTCACGGCTGATCGCCGAGAAATCCTTGTTCAGGCGCAGCTCAACCCGACCGTCCTGTGCGGTCAGTCGCGCTTCGCCCTCCTTGCGGGTCAGGCGCAGGGATGTCTTCGACACCGTCTTGCCCGCCTTCTGTGCCTTTGCGTCGCGGGGCTGCGCTAGACAGTGCCGCAGAATTCGCAGTTCGTCTTCGGCGTCCCGCATCGCGGCCTTCGAAAGACGGCGGCGGATCATCTCCCCCGCAGCGGCGTCGATCTCCATGAAGCGGTAAAGATCGAGCCCCAGCGCCCGCGGAATCGCCTCGGGGAACCGCAGAACATCGCCGAGCGCTTCCATCACGCGGGCAAACTGCCGGATGTAGGTTTTCTTCTGCTTCAGCGCCGAGGCGTAGAGAACGCCAACCGCTTCGCCTACGTCGATCTGCGCCTCATGGGCATAGGCAAGCGCAAGCTGCGCCATTTCACCGAAAGACAGGTCTTTCCGGACGAGATTTTCATCGACCATCTTGCGATAGAGGTTCGCCAGCGGCTCACCCCGCAGGACAAGTGCCGCCGGGATCTTGCGGTACCGCGCGTCGCCGGTCTGGGCGGCCAGCGCCTTGAATGCATTCAGGCGGCGGTAACCCTGGATCAGCTCATAGCCGTCCTCGGTCTGCTCGACACGGATCGGGTTGGACAGACCGACCGCCTTGATCGATTCAATCAGCTCCTCGAGCTCCGGATCAACATCGACGGACCGGTCACGGATCAACTTGGTGGTCTTGACCTGCGAGGTCTCGATCAGATCCGTAATCAGCCCCAGCCGCTTCAGGCGCACATGCTCCAGCGCCAGCGCATCGTTCTCAGCGCGAATGGCCGCTTCTGCTCCGGCGCGCTCTCCGACGGCGTCGGCTGTTTCGGCGATGGCGCTGGCCATCGGGGAACGGCGTGCCTTTGGCGCCGGGGTCGCGTTCTGCAACGGATGGCCCTGAACATCGGCGTAGGATTTCGTCTCGGGCGCCGGCTGGTTCCCCGCGGGGAACCCATCCTCCTCCGCGTCGGGGTCGAAATCTATGTCGAATACACTGCGCTTCTTAACCATCTATCAATCCTCCACCTTGTCCCATGCCTCGATCAGCGTATCGCGAAACTCCTCGTAGGCGCGGTCAAAGGACGTGCGCGCCCGCCGCCAAGTCTCACGGGTCATCTGACGGTAATCCATTTCATAGATCGACGACAGGAAACGCCCCGACTGCTCGACCGCACGCGTCATCTCGATCGGGTGCTCGGCCACATGTGACCGAAAGACCTGACCAAAAGCTGACTTCATCGCACGGTGCAGATCATTGTTCGGCTCGAAGCGCGTGAGCAGAAAACGCACCGCGGCAAATGCCTTGTCCGGGCTGACACCGGCACCGGCGGATCCACGGAACCGCCCCAGATCCTCCAGCGCCTCGGACAGCTGCCCGATAAAGCTGGTCGTACTGTCGTACTCCCAATACCCGGGCCCCGACGGGATATACAGAACGTCCGCCGCGAAAACCGCATTCATCGACTGATAGCCGATCGCGGGCGGGCAATCGAAAATCACCAGATCATAGGCATCGTCCGGCAACAGATCGAGGTAGCGCGAGACGGCGGCGAAAAACGACCATTCCGGATTCAGGTGCCGGTACTGCGCCGAGGCAAACTCGACAAAGGCCGCATTGGCGCAGCTGGGGATCAGATCAATCGTGGGCCAGCTTGTCGGCTTGATGAAATCGGTGGTGCGCAGATCGTCCAGCCCCATGCCGGTGACAGAGGCCGGGAGCGTCCGGCGGGGCAGGGCGGTGCCGCTCTCCGCTCCGCCCGCCGCCGCGTTCATCCGTTCGGTCTCGCGGATCAGATCGCGCGCCATGATACCCCAGACGGTGAATTCCTCCGATACGTCCGACAGCCCCATGGAATGGCTCAGCGTGGCCTGTGGGTCGAAATCCACCGCCAGCACCCTGTAGCCGTCCAGCGCTGCCGCGTGGGCAAAATGCAGGGCAACCGTTGACTTGCCGGCCCCGCCCTTGAAGTTCGCGATGGCCGCGCGAATGGCCCTCTTGCCCGACGGCCGTGGCGGCACCAGCGACTTGCCCTTCACCTTGATCTTGCGGCGCAGTTCGTTGACCTCCTCCAGCGAATACCACCGCTGGCGCCCGTCCTCCTCTACATGCCCTTCGGGCAGCGAAGGATCCGCGGCAAGCCGGCCGCGCAACGTCGACGGGTTCATCTTCAGGATCAGCTCGGCTACCTCCCAACTCGAGAACCGCCTGAGCGTCTTTTCCATCTCCGGAGAGTATGTCTGTTGCCGGATGTATCCCTGCATCTTGAGGGATTGTGCCTGCAAACGTGCAAGGTCGTTGTGGGTGAACATGTCTGTGCCTCATACCGCTCGATGGTTCCCCGCGGGGAACCGGCCCCGGGCAGAACGCTAATTATCATTCTCTCCTGATTTATGCCGAATTTGCATTCCTTGGAAAGAGAGTTCATCCTAAAACTTGGTTTTCGTCAAAACAGCGCAGTTTCAAGGTGAAACGCGCCGGCTCCGATTCGCATCCGCGCGTCATACCGCCCGCACCAAAGAGGGACAGAACCAGACCCGAAAACGGCAATTGGGGGACATTTCAGCCGGAATGAGGGTCACCCTGCATGACCCCCTATACCAATATACCTGTTTTTTTCTTTTTGATCGGGTTCCATCCCGTCCCCTCCCAACCCAAGGCTTGACACTCCCCCCCTTTCGGACGCTAATCAGTCCAACATCCCCAAGAGCGTTCCGAAACGCCGGGTGCCGGACCTCTTCCGGCTTCAGAGGCAGAGATGTCCCCTTCGCGGACCAACCGGAGCAGTCCCATGCTGTCACCAAAACCCGTCGGCCGTGGTGCGGCCGCGCGCAAGTACGACTTTATCACGGCGATTGGCGCGCATGCCCTGTCGAAGGGCAAACACGAACAGCGCCTCGCGCTTCGGTTTCTGACACTGGTCACCGCGCGCTATAACTGGGCACGCGATGACCTGAGCGTCGGCCAGCACGAAATCGCGAATCTGTGGAGCGTGGATACCCGCACCGTCAAGCGCGAGATGGCCAAGCTGCGCGCGCTGGGATGGCTCGTGGTGCGCCGCCAGGGCGCGCGCGGGCGGGTGACCCAATACGGCATCGACATCCAGCGCATTCTCGACGACACCAAACCGATCTGGCCCAGCGTCGGGCCGGATTTCGATCTCCGGATGAGTGGCGCGCCCGAAACCTCGGATGTCGTCCCGCTGCCGGTGCGGGGCAAGGTTACCCCACCCGATATCTCCGACGCGACCGAATGGTCGCTTGCGCAGGGGCTGCTTCACGCCGAGGATCCCGGCCTTTACGGCAGCTGGCTGCGCGCGCTTACCCGTGTCGAGCGGGCAGGGGGCCGGCTGACCCTGCGTGCGCCCAGCCGCTTTCACGGGGCCTATGTCCAGACCCATCTCGCGGCACGGGTTCTGGTGGCCTGCCGCGCGGTCGACAGCGACATTTCCGAAATCAGGATCACCCTTTAAAAGGCGTTGCCGCGTTCCCCGGTCGTGATGCCGGTTCTGGGCGCTGAATCCGCCGACGTCTCCCGATAGGTAGGGCCAACCCGTGAATTCGCTCCGATGACAGCTCTCTGGGAGGGTACGGCCGCGTTATCGGTGAAGTTGGCGCACTCATTCATGGTCGTCGGTGGAAATATCGAACACGCGACCCGCGTCCTGACGACCGCCATTGCCCTAGAAACCCGAAAGGGCGACTTCGCGCTGGCGCTTGGTCTCGGGATGATGCTCATCGGCCGTGCCATCACGGTCAACCTCGCCCTCACCTGGTCTCGCCCGCCGCCTGTGGCGTGCGTGCATCAGGCGATTGTCTTCCAGCCACCGCACCCTAAGACGGGGCGCGGCGGCTTTTGGCGGGACCTCGCGCCGTCAGTCCTTGAAGACTGCCATGCCCAGCCAATCCGCGATCAGGGCCGGTGTTTCCTCGCCCTCGATCTCGATCGTCAGGCGGTTCTCGCGCAGCATCTGCGTATCGCTTTTTGCCGATACCGCCTTGAGCGTGAACCGGCCCCGCAGCCGCGATCCGGCCACCACGGGCTTCAGGAACCGTAGCTTGTTCATGCCGTAGTTGATGCCCATCACCTGTCCGGGCAGCATGCTGAAGCAATCGTAGGCAAAGCGGCTGGCGAGCGACAGCGTCAGAAACCCGTGGGCGATGGCCCCGCCAAAGGGCGTTTCAGCCGCCGCGCGGGTGGGATCGACGTGAATCCACTGCTCGTCGTGGGTGGTCTTGGCGAAATCGTCGATCATCTTCTGATCGACAAGGATCCAGTTCGACACACCCACTTCGGTGTCGAGCAGCTTCTCGGTCGCAGCAAGCGCTTCTTTCATCGATGACATTGCGGGTCTCCTCAGCTTGGGTCAGCGGACACGCGCACCATGCGCTTGCCCTTGTTGTCGCCGTTCAGCAGGCCAATGAGCGCATGCGGCGCATTCTCCAGCCCCTCGACGATATCCTCGGTAACGGTGATGTGGCCAGCGTCGGTCAACGCCTGCAAGGCGCGCACGGCCTTGGCATCCTCGGCCACGAAATCGGTGACGATGAACCCCTCCATGCGCAGACGTTTCACCACGACGGCACCCGGCAGGTTGCGCGGGCCTGTGGGAGCGGTGCTTTGATACTGGCTGATCGCGCCGCAGCAGACGACGCGCCCGCGTTCGTTCATCAGGTTCAGCGCGGTTTCCAGGATCTCGCCTCCGACATTGTCGAAATAGATATCGACCCCTTCGGGGCAGGCGGCGCGGATCGCCTTGAACAGACCGTCGGCACGGTAGTCGATGCATTCGTGGAACCCCAGGGTCTGCTTGACCCACGCGCATTTCTCGGGGCCGCCCGCGATCCCCACCACGCGGCACCCCAGTGCCTTGGCGATCTGGCCAACGAATCCGCCGACCGATCCGGCAGCGGCCGAGACCAGAACCGTCTGGCCCGGTTCGGGCTGGCCGATGGACATCAGCCCGTGATAGGCGGTCTTGCCCGCGATGCCGTAGAGGCTGATCAGATGCGACAGCGGCGATACCTTCGGCATCTTCTGGACCTTGTGCGCGGGTGCGGTGATATAGTCCGACCACGTCGCCTCGGACGCGACAATGTCGCCTGTTTCCAGACGGTCTGACTTGCTTTCGACGACTTCGCAGATCGCATAGGTTGGCATCGCGTCGCCCTGTCTGACCGCCGCGCGGTAGGTCGCACCCTGCAACCAAGACCGGTTGGCCGCGTCGATCGACATCAGGATCACCCGCAGCAGCACCTCGCCCGCGCCGGGGGTGGGCATCTCGGCTTCGCTCAGCGTGAAGTGTTCCGGCTTGAGCGCGCCCTTGGGCAGTTCGGCGACAGTGATTTGTCGGTTTGTCATCTGTGTGTCCTTGGCTTTAGGGTTCGGTTGAAATCAGGGAGTTCGAATATGAGCGAAGAGGCACGGCAACACAGGTTCACCCTGCCCGAAGGGGCGGCGGATCTGCTTTTGATCCGTCACGGAGAGACGCAGGCGGCGCGGCGCGGCGAAAGTTTCCCGATGGTCGACGGGCAGGGTGATCCGCCGCTGCGCCCCGAAGGTGAAGCGCAGGCCAGAGCCGTCGCGGCGCGGCTGCGCGACTGGCAGATCGGCGCGATCTGGGTGACGACCATGCAGCGCACACACCAGACGGCGGCGCCGCTGGCGCAGGCCCTCTCGCTTACGCCGCAGGTCGAACGGGATCTGCGCGAAGTCTATCTGGGCGATTGGGACGGGGGCGAATACCGGTTCCGCGCGGCGGCCAACGATCCGGCCTTCCTGCGCGCCCGGGAGCGGCATGAATGGGGCGAACTCCCCGGTGCGGAAACCACGGCGGATCTGCACGCGCGTGTCGAACGCGGATTGCGCCGGATTGCCGCGGCGCATCCCGACAGCACGGTGGCCGTCGTGGTGCACGGCGGCGTGGTGGGGGCCGCCATGGCGATCGCCACCGGCGCGCAGCCCTTCGCGTTCAACGGGGCGGCAAACGGATCGATCAGCCGTATCGTGATCCACGGGCCGCGCATGATCGCGCGCGGGTTCAACGACGTGTCGCACCTTGACGGCGTGATGTAACTGTCCCGCGCGGACCCCTGTCGCGGGGCCCGCGCGGACGCAAACGCGCAAAGCGGCTGTCATGGCCCTGTCAGGCCACGTCCAGAACGACTTTGCCCAGCACCTTGCGGTCTTCCATCATCTCCAGCGCTTTTGCGGCATCCTCCAGCGGGAAGCGCGCCGAGATGCGCGGCTTGATCTTGCCGTCCGAATACATCCTGAACAGGTCCGCCATGTTTTCGGCGTGCATGTCGGGCTCGCGCAGGGTGTGTGCCCCCCAGAAGACACCGACGATCTGGCAGCCCTTCAGAAGCGTCAGGTTCAGCGGGATTTTCGGGATGCCGGCCGGGAAGCCCACCACCAGAAAACGGCCCTTCCACGCAAGCGCGCGCACGGCGGGTTCGGCGTAGGCACCGCCAACGGCGTCGTAAACGACATCGACACCTTCACCGCCCGAAAGCTCCTTGATCTTGTTGGAGAACTCTTTCTGCTTGTCGCGGTCGTCCATGTCGCGGGTGTAGATCAGCGTCTCGTCCGCGCCGAGGTCACGACAGAACTGCGCCTTTTCCTCCGAGGACACGGCGGCGATGACTTTCGCGCCCGCGGCCTTGCCCAGTTCGATGGCCGCGGCCCCCACACCACCGGCCGCGCCGAGGATGAGCAGCGATTCGCCAGGCTGGATTTCGGCGCGGTTTTTCAGCGCGTGATGGGAGGTGCCGTAGGTCAGCACCAGACATGACGCTTCGTCATATGGCATGTCGTCGGGGATCTTCATGACCCGCGCGGCTTCGGCGCAGATATGCGTGGCAAAGCCGCCAAAGCCGGTCATCGCAAGCACGCGGTCACCGACTTTCAGACCTTCCACACCCTCGCCGAGGGCCTCGATTTCGCCCGCGACTTCGCCACCGGGGGCAAAGGGGCGGGGCGGCTTCATCTGGTACATATCCTTGATGATCAAGGTGTCAGGGAAATTCAGGCCCGCCGCGTGGACCTTGATCCGCACATGTTTCTTCTTGGGTTCGGGCGTGTCCATTTCCGTCAGTTTCAGGGTTTCGGGTCCGCCCGGTTCGTGGCTCAGCATCGCTTTCATAGGTCTGTCTCCTCCGCATTCATTGGGCCACATAAGGGCCAGTGCAACTGATGCTTGTCAATCGAATATCGAAATGCAATTCTGCTGTGCGGAATGGGTGCCCGCAAAGAGGCGCCAGTGATCCGAACCGGGAGGACGACCAATGAGCGCTGTGCAATCCACAGAAGAATTCCGCGCCGAGCTGCGCGGCTGGCTGGAGGCGAACTGCCCCGAAGAAATGCGCGATGGCGGTCTGGGAGAGGATGCCACCTGCTGGGGCGGACGCAACTGGAAATTCACCTCCGAGGCCCAGAAGCAATGGCTGGAGCGGTGTGCCGCCAAGGGATACACCGTGCCCACATGGCCGGTGGAATACGGCGGTGCCGGTCTGACGCGCGATCAGGAAAAGATCTTCGTCGAGGAAATGGACCGCATCGATGCGCGCAAGCCGCTTGAAAGCTTCGGTATCTGGATGCTGGGCCCCGCCTTGCTGCACTTCGGCAGCCACGAACAGAAGCTGGAATATCTGCCGCCCATCGCGCGCGGTGAGGTGCGCTGGTGTCAGGGCTATTCCGAACCGAACGCCGGATCGGATCTGGCCAATGTGCAGACGCGCGGCGAGGACAAGGGCGATCACTGGCTGGTCAACGGGCAGAAGATCTGGACCTCCTACGCCGACAAGGCCGACCAGATTTTCGCGCTGGTGCGCACCGACCGCGAGGCCCCCAAGCACAAGGGCATCTCGTTCCTGCTGATCGACATGGAGGACGCGGGCGTCGAGACGCGCCCGATCAAGATGATCAGCGGCATCTCGCCTTTCTGCGAGACGTTCTTTACCGACGTGAAGGTGCCCAAACACCGCATCGTAGGTGAGGAGAACCGGGGCTGGGACGTGGCGAAATACCTGCTGACCCACGAACGCGAGATGATTTCGGGCGGCGGCGCTGGCCTGTCGGGCGGTGGCCGCGCTCTGGGTGCCGTGCTGGCCGAGACGATGGAGAACGGCATGGGTGCGACCCTGCGTGCCGATGCGATGCGCTGCGAGATCGACGCGCTGGCCATCGGTCTGACGCTGGAGCGCTACAAGGACCAGGCCGAGGCGGGGCAGGGCGCGGGCGATGCGTCGGCGATGCTGAAATACATGGGCACCGAATTGAACAAGCGCCGCCACGAGCTGATGATGACGGCTGGCGGGTCCGACGCGCTGGAATGGGACGGCCCGCTGGGCAACCGCGCGGGCAATTGGCTGCGCACGAAAGCAAACTCTATCGAAGGAGGCACCAGCGAGGTCATGCTGAGCATCATTTCACGCCGTGTGCTGGGGCTGCCGGCATGAGCAAACTGGTCCTGACAGAAGAAGAGACGATGCTGGCCGACATGGCGCGCGGGTATCTCGATGGTGCGGCGCCGGTGTCGGCCTTCCGCAAGATGCGCGACGCGGGCCAGACCCACGACACGAAGATGTGGAAAGACATGGCCGACATGGGCTGGGCCGGTGTGCTGGTGCCTGAGGACGCGGGCGGATCGGACATGGGGTTCGCGGCGGCCAACGTGATCGCGCAGGAAATGGGCAAGACGCTTGCGGTGTCGCCGTTCCTGTCGACCGCCGTGATCGCGGCGACGGCGCTGCGGCAGGTCAGCGACGACCGTGCCAAGGCGGCGCTGGCAAAGATCGCCAGCGGTGACGTGACCTACGCTCTGGCCACGGACGAGGGCATCAAGCACGATCCGGACGCTACGCAGATGGAAGCACGCGCCGACGGCAACGGCTTCCGCCTGACCGGCACCAAGACATTCGTCGTGGACGGCGCCATGGCCGACAGGCTGCTGGTGCTGGCGCGCACCGCCGAGGGGCTGACCCTTTTCGACATTCCGGCGGACCGCGCGGGCGTGACCCGTGTGCAGTCGAACATGATCGATGCCCGCGATGCCGCGCGGATCGCCTTCGAGGATGTGGAAGCCACCGGCGAGGATGTTCTGGGGCAGGTCGACCACGCGATGGATGTCTTGCGTCCCGCGCTGCGCGCCGGTCAGGCGGCGCTTGCCGCCGAGATGACAGGCCTTGCCGCCGGTGCCTTCGGCATGACCGTGGACTATCTGAAAGAGCGCAAGCAGTTCGGCACCGAGATCGGCCGTTTCCAGGCATTGCAGCACCGCGCCGCGCATCTGTGGAGCGAGGCGGAAGTGACCGCCTCGGCGATCCTGCACGCGGGCCGCAAGCTCGATGAAGATCCCGACAACGCGGGTCTGGCGGTGTCGCTGGCCAAGGCGCGCGCGACCGCGACAGCCACGCTTGCGGTACAGGAAGGCGTGCAGATGCACGGCGGCATCGGCATGACCGACGATTACGACATGGGCTTTTTCATGAAACGCGCGCGGGTCGCGGCGGAGTGGCTGGGCGATTACAGCTATCACGCGGAGAAAATCGCCGAACTGAGAGGATTCTGAAGATGGATGTGCAAACGCTGTTCGGGCTCGAAGGCAAGACGGCCCTCGTGACCGGGGGGGCCACCGGCATCGGCCGCATGGCCGCCGAGGCACTGGTGCGCGCGGGCGCGACCGTTCTGCTGGCCAGCCGCAAGGGCGACGCCTGCGAAGCCGTCGCGAAAGAGCTGAACGATCTGGGCGCTTCGGGCAAGGCCATCGGCTTTGCCGGGGATGTCGGCAGCGAGGAAGGCGTCGACGCGCTGGTCGCGGCGGTCAAGCAACGGACCGACACGCTGCACATCCTGATGAACAACGCGGGCGTGACATGGGGCGCGCCGATGGGCGAATTCCCGTTCAAGGCGTGGGACAAGGTGATGAACGTCAACGTCGCCGGTGCCTTCGATTTGACGCAGAAGCTGCTGCCGATGCTGAAAGCCTCCGCGACGGCGGACGATCCGGCGCGGGTGGTCAACGTAGGCTCTGTCATGGGCGAACGCGAAATGGGCGACGGTGCATACAGCTATTCCGCCTCCAAGGCCGCGATCATGCATCTGGGCCGCATCCTCGCCAAGGAACTGGCGGGCGAGAACATCACTGTCAATTCGCTGGCTCCCGGACCTTTCGTGTCCCGGATGACCGCTTTTGCCACCCACGACGAGGACATGCGCGGCAAGGTGGGCAAGGATGTCCCGCTGGGCCGCGTGGGCCGCGACGAGGATATCGCGGGCTGCATGCTGTTCCTGTGCGGACGCGGCGGAGCCTATGTGACCGGTGCGACGATCCCGGTGTCGGGGGGCATCAACGTGATGTCGGGCCCGAATATCTTTGAACAGGCGCTGCACTGATGGGCGAGATACGTTTCGATAACCGTGTGGCCATCGTCACCGGCGCGGGTGTCGGTCTGGGCCGGTGCCACGCGCTGGGTCTGGCGCAGCGCGGCGCCCGCGTGGTCGTCAACGATCTGGGCGTGTCGCGCGATGGCACAGGCCGTTCGTCTGACGCCGCCAATGCTGTCGTCGCCGAGATCGAGGCCATGGGCGGCGAGGCGTTCGCCCACGGCGCGGATGTCTCCGACGAGGAGGCGGTCGAAGATATGGTCGCGCAGGCGGTCGATCGCTGGGGACGCGTGGACATCGCTGTCAACAACGCCGGCATCCTGATGGACAAGACCTTTGCCAAGATGGAGATGAGCGCCTTTCGCAAGGTCGTGGACGTGCACCTGATCGGGTCGGCCAATGTGGCCCATGCCTGCTGGCCGCACATGCGCGCGCAGAAATACGGACGCGTGGTGCTGACCTCTTCGGGGTCCGGCCTGTACGGGAACTTCGGCCAGTCCAACTATGGCGCGGCGAAGGCGGCGATGCTGGGGCTGATGAACGTGCTGCATATGGAGGGCGCGCGCGACAACATCCGCGTCAACACGCTGGCGCCCACGGCGGCCACCCGCATGACGGCGGACCTGCTGCCCGAAGCGGCGCAGGAGCTGCTCGCCCCCGAGACGATCACCCCCGGCCTGCTCTATCTCGTGAGCGAGGACGGACCCAGCCAGGTGATCCTTGGCGCGGGCGCGGGAAGTTTCGCGCAAACCCGTGTGTACGAAACCCAAGGCATCACGCTGACGGGGGACGACAATACACCCGAAGCCGTCGCGGCCCGCTGGGCCGAGATCACCGACGCACAAGGACAGGAACAGATCCCCGACGCGTTCGGCCAGACCAAGAAATACGCCCTCAGTGCAGCCAAGGCCCGTGGCCTGAAGCTGGACTGGTAATATCATTCAAAAGGAGAGACACCATGCGTGACGCAGTCATCGTATCCACAGCCCGCACCCCGATCGGCAAAGCCTATCGGGGCGCTTTCAACAACACGACGCCGCAGGCGATGAGCGGCCACGCCATCGCGCACGCCGTCGAACGCGCGGGCGTCGATCCGGCACAGATCCAGGACGTTGTCTGGGGCTCGGCGCTTCAGCAGGGCCATTCGGCCGGCAACATCGCGCGTCAGGCCGCCATCCGGGCCGGGCTGCCCGTGACCGTGGCAGGCATGTCGCTGGATCGGCAATGCGCCTCTGGCATGATGGCGATCGCCACAGCGGCAAAGCAGGTCGTGATGGACGGTATGGACGTCGTGATCGGTGGCGGCAGCGAAAGCATCTCGATGGTGCAGACGCCCGAAATGCGCGTGAAGGCCGATCCGTGGCTGAAGGAAAACAAGCCCGAGATCTACATGTCGATGCTGGAGACGGCGGAGACCGTGGCGGCGCGTTACAACGTCAGCCGCGAAGCGCAGGATGAATATGCCGCGCAGTCCCAGCAGCGCACCCACGAGGCGCAGGAAGCGGGCAAGTTCGACGACGAGATCGCGCCGATGACCACCATGATGATGGTGCAGAACAAGGAAACCAAGGAAATTACCGAGCATGAGGTGACTTTGGAAAAGGACGAGGGCAACCGGCCCGGCACCACGAAGGAAAGCCTCGCCGGTCTGCAGCCGGTGTTCAAGGACGGCATCCACATCCAGGAAGGCAAGTTCATCACCGCCGGCAATGCGTCGCAGCTGTCAGACGGTGCCTCGGCATCGGTCATCATGGAGGCCAAGAAGGCCGAGCAGCTGGGCCTCGAACCCCTGGGCCGCTACGTGGGCGTCATGGCCGCAGGCCTGGAACCCGACGAGATGGGCATCGGCCCGATCTACGCCGTGCCACCGCTGCTGAAGGCCCATGGCCTGACCATGGACGACATCGGCCTGTGGGAGCTGAACGAGGCCTTTGCCGTGCAGGTTCTGCATTCGCGTGATGTGCTGGGCATCCCCAACGACATTCTGAACGTCAACGGCGGGGCGATCTCGATCGGGCACCCCTACGGCATGTCAGGTGCGCGTATGGTTGGCCACGCGCTGATCGAAGGCAAACGCCGCGGTGCGAAATACGTGGTCTGCACCATGTGCGTCGGCGGCGGCATGGGTGCCGCGGGCCTCTTCGAGGTTCTTTGACCCCGCGCGCTCCTCGCTGCCCTTCGGGCGCTCCTCGCAGGGGCAGCTTCGATGCGTTTCGCAAATAAACGGGGCGGGTTTACCCGCCCCCTGACCGTCAACATGACAAAGAGAGCCGCCATGCCCCGCGACGATTCCCACCTGCCCAAAGCCCTGCAAGGGCTGCGCATTCCGCTCATCGCCTCGCCCCTGTTCATCATTTCGGTGCCGAAACTGGTGATCGCCCAGTGCAAGGCCGGGATCGTGGGATCCTTTCCCGCCCTGAACGCCCGCGAGGGCGAGGGCGAGCATCCGCTGCTCGACACATGGCTGACGGAGATCCGTGAGGAACTGGACCGCCACAACCAGGCCAATCCCGACCGGCCCGCGGCCCCCTACGCGGTCAACCAGATCGTGCACCGCTCGAACGGGCGGCTGGAGCGGGATCTGGAGATCTGCACCAAGCACGAGGTGCCGATCTGGATCACCTCGCTCGGCGCGCGGGTCGAGGTGAACGAGGCGGCGCACAGCTGCGGCGGGATCGTCCTGCACGATATCATCAACAACACCTTCGCGAAGAAGGCGATCGAAAAGGGCGCCGACGGCCTCGTTGCGGTGGCCGCCGGTGCGGGCGGTCACGCAGGCCAGCAGTCGCCCTTCGCCCTGATGCGCGAGATCCGCGAATGGTTCGACGGCCCGGTGGCGCTGTCGGGTGCCATCGCGACAGGCGAAAGCCTTCTCGCCGCGCGCGCCGCGGGCGCTGATCTGGGCTATACCGGATCGCCCTTCATCGCCACGGACGAGGCCAATGCCGAACAGGGCTACAAGGACATGATCGTCGACAGCGGCGCCGAAGACATCGTCTATTCCTCGCTCTTCACCGGGGTGTGGGGCAATTACCTGAAGGGATCGGTCAGACAGGCGGGCATGGATCCCGACAACCTGCCCGAAGCGGACGCATCCTCGATGAACTTCGGTCAGGACCGCGAGAAACCGAAGGCCTGGAAAACCATCTGGGGATCCGGGCAGGGCATCGGCGCGATCAAATCCGTCGGACCCGCGCACAAGATCGTGGACCGCATGGCCGAGGAATACGCGGCGGCGGGCAAGAAGCTGGCGGCAGAGTTCACATGATCCACCCCCGCCCGCGATCCGCCCCACCGGCCTGCTTCTCCATTTTGCCAATAAACTCATGCGCGACCGCACCCCACGCGGCAGGGCCCGAGATTGCCGGCCCCCGAACAGGCAAGGCCGAAAGGGCAAGCGATGGCTGAGCTTCTGGTCATCCGCCACGGGCAGGCCGCTTTCGGGCAGGCCAATTACGACGTTCTGTCTGACCTCGGTCACCGCCAGTCGGCGGCGGCGGGCGCGTGGCTGCGCGAGATGGGCTGGGTGCCGGACCGTCTGGTCACAGGCACGCTCGAGCGGCAGCGCGACACGTTGAAGGCGATGGGCTTCGACGGGACCGCCGAAGAACACCCCGGCCTGAACGAATACGATTTTGCCGACCTTCTGCGCGCAAGGTTCAAGGGCGATGTGCCTGATCTGGTGAAGGGTGACCGCAAGACCCATTTCCGCACCCTGCGCGAAACCGTTTTCGAATGGCAAAAGGATGCGTTCGACGACGCGGCCGAAACATGGGGCGAGTTCACCGCCCGCGTCGAGGCGGCCCGCAGCTTTGCGACCGATACCGATGCGCGCCGTGTGCTGGTCGTCAGTTCGGGCGGCGTCATCGGGCAGCTTGTCGCGGCATCGCTGGGCGCCCCCGCGCAGCAGATGATGCAGCTGAACCTGCAGATCAAGAACAGCGCGATGACGCGCTTCCAGTTTTCGGGTAGCCTGTTTTCGTTGAGCGAATTCAACGCCACCCCCCATTTCGCGTCGCCCGAACGGGCGGACCTGATGAGCTACAGTTGAGGTAAGACAATGACCGACACCCAAACTCTCGATGAAGCGGCGGTGGCCGACTATCTCAAGCAGAATCTGCCCGGCTTCGAGGGGCCGATGGAGGTCAGGAAATTTCAGGGCGGCCAGTCCAACCCGACCTTTCTGCTGAAGACCCCCGCGCATGACTACGTCCTGCGCCGCAAGCCCCCCGGAACGCTGTTGAAATCCGCCCACGCGGTGGACCGCGAATTCCGCGTGCAAAGCGCCTTGCAGGGCAGCGACGTGCCGGTGGCGAAGATGCATCTGCTCTGTGAGGACGACGATGTAATCGGGTCGATGTTCTATATCATGGATCACGTGCCGGGCCGGAACTTCAACCTGCCGTCGATGGAGGGTGTCTCTCCGCAGGATCGCGGCCGCATCATCTCGGAGATGAACCGCGTCCTTGCCGCCCTGCACGAGGTCGATATCGAAGCCCGCGGCCTGAGCGACTATGGCCCCGAGGGCAACTATTACGCGCGCCAGATCGGGCGCTGGACGAAACAGTACAAAGCCTCCGAAACCGACAAGATCCCGGCGATGGACGAGCTGATGGCGCGTCTGGCCGAAGAAACACCCCAGGAGGATGGCCAGCGCACGCTGGTGCATGGTGACTACCGCCTCGACAACATGATCTTCGACGCCGAAACCACCGATTGCCGCGCCGTTCTCGACTGGGAGCTTTCGACGATCGGCCACCCCTACGCGGATCTGGCCGCCGTCATCATGCAATGGCAGATGCCCGCGGGCACCGAGGGGCGCGGGATGGCGGGGCTCGACCGCAAGGCGCTCGGGCTTCCCTCGGACGAGGAGTTCATCGCGCAATACTGCAAGCGGCGCGGGATCGACGGGATCGACAACTTCGGTTTCTACCTCGGATTCACGTTCTTCCGCATGGCGGGGATCATCCAAGGCGTTCTGAAACGTGCGCTTGACGGCAACGCCTCCAACCCGGAGCGGGCGATGAAAGTCGGGCAATACGTGCCGGTCTTCGCCCAGCACGGGCTGGATGCACTGAAGCAAGGATAGGTTATGGATCACTTCGACCCGGAACTCGAAGGCAAGGATCGGAATTTCGTCACCGCGCTCGCGCGCGGGCTCGAAATCCTCAGATGTTTCCGCGGGACCGAAGTGACCCTGACCAACAGCGATTTCGCCGAACGCACCGGCATGCCGAAGGCGACGATCTCGAGGCTGACGCATACGCTCTGCGCGCTGGACTACCTCGTCGCGGACAGCCGTGTGGGCACATACAGGCTCAGCACCGGTGTGCTGCAACTGGGCTTTGCCGCGCTGACGGCGATGGATCTGGGCGAGAGGGTCGCACCCGAAATGCGCAGCCTGCGCGACGACGGGCCGAACCCTTTCATCACGGTGGCCCTGGGCGAGCAGCACCGCGACGAAGTTGTCTATATCGCGACCGAAACCTCTGGCGAGGATGTGTCGCTGGTGATCCGTGTCGGATCGCGCCTGCCGCTCTTTCACTCGGCCATGGGCAAGGCGGTGCTGGTCGGGATGAATGACGCCCAACGCGGCCGCGCGCTGGATTTCGTCGCAGAGCACACTCCGGAAAAAGCGAAGGATGCGGAACTCCAGATGAACGAGGCGATTGCCGAGTTTGCGGAAAAGGGATTCTGCACCGGCTACGGAAACTGGCGACCGGACGTGAACGGCATCGCGGTACCTGTCCACCAGCTTCAGGGGGATCGCGTGTTCGGCCTGAACGTCGGCGGCCCGGCCTACCGCGTGAAACCCAAGCAGCTGGAAAGCGTCTACGCGGAGCGGCTGATCACGGCCGCGCGCCGGCTGAGTCTCAGGCCCTGAGCCCGATCCGGATTCGCGGCGTGGCGCGCCCGGACCATCGAACGGGCAGATGTTCCGCATAGCGGAATAAGTATACCACGGCTCTGGCTGATGGGCGGAGCGGGGGACGTATTTCGCCCCTCCCTCAGGTAGAAAATACAAGAAATTTACAAGCAGGCATGTCGATTGTTGCGCCGCAGCGTGATTATTTTTCAGAATCTTGTTATTTATAAAAATCAGTAGGTTAAAGGGCGTAGGATCGCGGTTTCGGGGGCTGAAACCGTGCCGCGCGGGGGCCTTCCCTAGGGTCAATTTGAAAAAATCAAGGGTTCAACCCTCTCCACATGCCTTGACTTACCACGGGGGTATGCAACTCTCTGCCACGAGGCCCAAAAAATTTAAAAAACCCGCTTCTAGCGACGGGCCCCACTAGGGAGGACTTTATGAAGAAGATTACCAAAATCGGTGCGGTTTCCGCGCTGTCGCTCATGATCGGCGCCACCGCCGCATTCGCCGAAGACATCAAGATCGCGTTCATCGATCCGCTGTCCGGCCCCTTTGCAAGCACCGGCACCAACGGTCTGCACCAGTTTGAATTCGCTGCCGAATACATGGTCAACGACAAGGGCGGTCTGCTCGATGGTCAGATGATGGAAGTCGTCGGTTTCGACAACAAGATCAGCCCGAAAGAATCGCTGATCCAGCTTCAGGTCGCGATCGACCAGGGCATCCGCTACATCGTGCAGGGTAACTCCTCGGGCGTGGCGAACGCACTGACCGAAGCCATCGACAAGCACAACCGCCGCAACCCCGACAGCCGCGTTCTGTTCCTGAACTACGCCGCCGTCGATCCGGCACTGACCAACGACAAGTGCAACTTCTGGCACTTCCGCTTCGATGCCAACGCAGACATCAAGATGGACGCGCTGACCGACGTGATCGCCGAGCAGCAGGACATCAAGAAGGTCTATATCATCGGGCAGGACTATTCGTTCGGGAAGGCTGTTTCGGATGCCGCAAATTCGATGCTGGGCGAAAAGCGCCCCGACATCGAGATCGTCGGCGACGAACTGCACCCCATCGGCAAGGTGAAGGATTTCACACCCTACGCCCGCAAGGTCGTATCCTCGGGTGCGGATGCCGTCATCACCGGCAACTGGGGCGCGGACATGCTGGGCCTCGGCAAGTCGATCATCGAGAATGGCTTTGAAGGGCCGATCTATACCTATTACGCGGCGGGCTCCGGTATCACGGCGGCCTTCGGCGAAAGCGGCAAGGATCGTATCCGCCTGATTTCTCAGGGCAGCATCAACCCCATCGGGTCGGAAGAAGCGCGTGAGCTCTATAACGCCTTCGAAGCGAAGTATCCCGACGGCAACATCGACCAGAGCCGGATCTTCAACGTGATCGGCATGCTGTCCAAGGCCATCGAGGAAGCGGGCACGGCGGATGACGTCGTTGCGGTCGCGAGCGCGCTGGAAGGGATGGAGTACGACAGCATGTGGGGCGGCAAACTGTTCATGCGCCCACAGGATCACCAGCTGATCCAGGACATGCACGTTGGCGTTCATACCGACGAAAACCTGGATTTCGACTACGACCAGTCCGGTTTCGGCATCGTGAACGAATCCACGGTCGAGATGGCGTCCATGGATGCACCGACAACATGCGAAATGAAGCGCCCCTGATCGGGCACTGACTTCGCGCCCGCCCCCGAATGCCGGGGGCGGGCGTTTTCATCTCTTGCTTCACCTTTGATCCCGGAGGGGCCTCATGGACCTCATTCTCGTCAATCTGATCGACGGGCTGGTGACCGGACTCTTGCTCTTCATGCTGTCCGCCGGCCTGACCCTCATCTTCTCGATGATGGGCGTTCTCAACTTCGCGCATGCGAGTTTCTACATGCTCGGCGCGTATTTCGCCTACCAGATCAGCCTCGCGCTGGGGT
This sequence comes from Sulfitobacter sp. HNIBRBA3233, assembly GCF_040149665.1. Taxonomy (NCBI): domain Bacteria; kingdom Pseudomonadati; phylum Pseudomonadota; class Alphaproteobacteria; order Rhodobacterales; family Roseobacteraceae; genus Sulfitobacter; species Sulfitobacter marinivivus. Next base: position 28,343 of record NZ_JBEFLP010000008.1, read on the forward strand.
TCTGGATGGGCCTGCTCATCGCGCCGCTGATCGTCGGGGTGCTGGGGGCGGGTGTCGAACGCTACGGCCTGCGCCGCGTCCACCAATACGGCCACGTGCCGGAACTCATCTTTACCTTCGGGCTGGCCCTGTTGATCGAGGAACTGGTGCAATTCATCTGGGGCAAGAACCAGATGCCCTACGATGTGCCTGATATTCTGAACTTCACGGCTTTCGCGATCTCGGGGAATTCGATCCCCGCCTACAAGATCTTCATGATCTTCATCTCGGTGGGCATCTTCATCGGTCTGCTGCTGATCCTGACGCGCACCCGCGTCGGTATGATCATCCAGGCCGCGCTGAGCTATCCGCGCACGGTAGAGGCACTGGGCCATAACGTGCCGCTGATCTTCATGGGCGTCTTCGGGGTGGGCACGGCCCTTGCCGGTGTCGCCGGGGTGATCGCGGGGCCGGTGCTGGGCACCTTCCCGGGCATGGCCTTCGTGCTGGGATCCATCGTCTTCGTGACCATCGTGATCGGCGGTCTCGGGTCGCTCTGGGGGGCGCTGGTGGCGTCGCTTCTGATCGGCTGGATCACGACCTTCGCGAAATCCTACAACGTCGAGATGGAAACGATCCTGAATACGATCGGCCTCAGCACACCGGAAAACCTGGACGAGAATATCTTCAGGGATTTCTGGGCACTGACCAGCCCGCAGATTGCGGACATCATTCCCTACATCCTGATGGTGCTGATCCTTATCTTCCGCCCTCAGGGCCTTTTCGGAAAGCGTGACTCATGAGCGATCCATATCAAGATACCAAGGGCGCCGAGCCCAAGAAGCAGATCACCACACGTCAGGTTCCTGCCTCGGAGCGGATGGGCGCGGGATCCTTCATCATGACCATTGCGCCATGGGTTGTGGCCTCTGCGATCCTGATGTTCCTGCCGGTGGTGTTCACGAACAATTCCGCGCTGACGATCATGAACCAGATGTCGATCACGATCATCTTCGCGCTGGCCTACAACATGCTGTTGGGGCAGGGCGGGATGCTGTCGTTCGGACATGCGGTCTATGCGGGTGTGGGCGGCTTTGCCTGTATGCACATTATGAACATGTCCGATTTCTTCGCCAGCTTCCCACTGCCGCTATTGCCGATCTTCGGCGGGCTGTTCGGCATGGGCCTCGCGATGATCGTCGGCGCCTTCTCTACCCGGTCGGCGGGCACAGTGTTCGCGATGATCTCGCTCGGTGTAGGCGAACTCATCGCCGCCTGTTCGGTCATCATCGTTGCCTTCTTCGGCGGCGAGGAAGGCGTCTCGGGCAACCGGACCTACGCGCAGCCATTCTTCGGCGTAGAGTTCCTGCAACAGATCGAGGTCTATTACCTGACAGCGGCCTGGGTCATCATCTCGGCGGTACTGATGTATCTGTGGAGCCGCACACCCGTCGGCCGGATGGCCAACGCCGTGCGCGACAACCCCGAACGGGCCGAGTTCCTGGGCTATTCCGCGCGCTGGGTCCGGTTCTACAGCTTCGTCGCCTCGGGCTTCTTTGCCGGTGTGTCCGGTGCTCTTTTCGCGATCAACTACGAGATCCTGACCGAGGAAAACCTCAACACCACCTCTTCGGGGATCATCCTGCTGGTGACATTTCTGGGCGGTGTCGGCTTCTTCTTCGGGCCGATCATCGGGGCCGTGGCCTTCACGCTGCTGCAAACCGTTCTCAGCCTTCAAACCGAACTTTGGGCCTTCTACGCCGGTGTTCTGTTCGTGGCGACGGTGATGTTCTTCCCCGGGGGTCTGGCGGGGCTCATCATGATGCATGTGCCCGCGTTCAAGCTGGGAAAGGCGCGATTACTGATCGTTCCCTATCTCAAGACATTCGTGCCGGGACTGATCGGCGTGTTCGGTCTGGCTGCGCTGGTGGAAATGACATTCCATGTCCGCCATTCGGCACAGGGTGACAACGACATCACGGTCTATTGGACCACATTCGACACCCATTCGGCGCTGCCCTGGATCCTGTTCGGTGCGATGGCACTGATCGGTCTGGGTCTCGTGCGGGCAACCGCAGGATCGCTGCGCGAAGCGTGGAATTCGGCCAACACAGCAGGAGGTGCAGCATGAGCACGCCAGCCCTCGAACTCAAAGGTCTGAAAAAGAGCTTTGGCAAGGCCGAGATCATTCGCGGCATCGACCTGACGATCGGCAAGTCCGAGCGTCACGCGATCATCGGGCCGAACGGCGCGGGGAAATCCACGCTGTTCAACCTGATCACCGCCCGCTTCCCGCCGACATCGGGTACGGTAAAGCTGCACGGTGAGGATCTGACCGGGTTGCAGCCCTTCCAGATCAACCGCAAGGGCCTGAGCCGGTCCTTCCAGATCACCAACATCTTTCCGAAGATGACGGTTTTCGAAAACGTCCGCTGCGCGCTGTTGTGGGCGCAGGGGTACAAGTACAGCTTCTGGAATTTGGTCAGTCGCAGCCGCGAGTTGACCGAAGGCGCCGAAGCGATCCTCGAGCAGATCAACCTGACGGAACGCGCCCAGCTGCCCGCGGGCACGCTCAGCTACGCCGAGCAGCGCGCGCTGGAAATCGGGATCACCATCGCGGGCGGGGCCAATGTCATCATGCTGGACGAACCCACCGCGGGGATGTCCAACACCGAAACCGACTATATCATGGACCTGATCCTGAAGGTCACCGAAGGCAAGACCCTGATCATGGTGGAACATGACATGGGTGTGGTGTTCGGTCTGGCCGACCGGATCAGCGTTCTGGTCTACGGAGAGATCATCGCGACCGACACGCCAGAGCGCGTGCGCGCCGATCCGAAAGTTCAGGAAGCCTATCTGGGCGCTGCATTGGAGGCAGAACATTGATCGAAGTTCAGGACATGCACGCCTATTACGGCAAATCACACATCCTTCAGGGTGTGACGATGAACGTGAAGGAGGGCGAGATCGTCGCCCTTCTGGGCCGCAATGGCGTTGGCCGCTCGACCACCTGCAAGGCCATCATGGGCGAGGTGGAGCCGCAGGGCTCGGTCAAGTTCAAGGGCCAGGAGATCGCGGGCAAGAAAGCCTATGAAGTTGCCAACATGGGCATCGGATACGTGCCAGAGAACCGCGATATCTTTCCCGGTCTCACCACGCGCCAGAACCTGACGCTGGGCCTGAAGCCCGGCCAGAAGGACGGCGCGGGCCGCTGGTCGATGCAGATGATGTTCGACATGTTCGAGAACCTCGACCGCCGCGCGGATGTCGAGGCATCGGTTCTGTCGGGCGGTGAACAGCAGATGCTGACCATGTGCCGGACGCTGATGGGCGACCCCGATTTCGTCATGATCGACGAGCCGACCGAAGGTCTGTCGCCGCAGATGGTGCAGAAGGTGGCCGAAGTTCTCAAGGCGATTGCCGAAAAGGGGATCTCGACCCTTTTGGTGGAACAGAAGCTGTCGATCGCGATGGACATCGCCGACCGTGTCTATGTGATGGGCCACGGGAAGATGGTGTTCGAAGGCACTCCCGCCGAGCTGAAGGCCCGCGACGATGTGCGCAAGGAGTGGCTGGAAGTCTGATGTTCGATACCGACCGGCTGGACCGCATCGCCACATGGATGCAGGGCTATATCGACGCGCGCCGCTTTGCGGGCGCTTCGGTTCTGATTTCGCAGGGCGGAAAGGAAGTCTATTACCATCAGACCGGCCTGCGCGATGTCGCGGGCCAGACACCGTTTGAACGCGACACGGTGGCGCGCATCTATTCGATGACAAAACCGGTCACGTCGCTCGCGATCATGCAACTGGCCGAACGGGGGCTGTTTCACCTCGACGCGCCGGTGTCGGATTTCATTCCGTCCTTTGCCGAGATGCGCGCGCTGGTGCCCGGTGCCACCTCGATCGATCAGACAGCCCCCTGTGCCACACCCACGCTGCACCAGTTGCTGACCCATACCTCCGGCCTGACCTATGCGTTCAACCCCGGCCTCGTCGGAGCAGCGATGGCCGAAGCCAAGGTCGAATTCCGCGCAAATCAGGGATCGCTGGCCGAGATGTGCGACCGCGCCGCTGCCTTGCCGCTGGCCTTCGCGCCGGGCACACGGTGGGAATATTCCGTTGCCATCGACGTACTGGGGCGCGTGGTCGAGGTCGTCTCCGGCAAGACGCTGGAGCAGTATTTCATCGACCATATCTTCGATCCTCTCGGTATGGACGAGACGCGGTTTTCCGTGCCCACCGCGGCGCGCGACCGTTTCGCCGCCGCCTATACACCGCTGGCGGACGGTGGCTTCACTGTCGGCAAGATCGCGGCCGACGCCGACAGCCTGCGCGAGATCGACGGCACCGACAAAAGCCCGTTTCTGAATGCCTCGCTGTTCGGCGGCGGTGGCGGTCTGGTGGGGACCATCGACGACTACATGAAATTTTGCGAGGCGCTGCGCACCGGTGGGGCGGGTATCATCGGGCCGAAAACGCTCGACTTCATGATGCGCAACCATCTGCCCGGCGAGATCGCCAGCATGGGACCGCAAAGCTTTGCCGAACAGCCGATGGAAGGCATGGGCTTTGGCCTCGGTGGCGCGGTTCTGCTGAACCCCGGGCGCGCCCGCGCCCCCGGCAGCATCGGTGATTTCAGCTGGGGCGGCATGGCCTCGACATTCTTCTGGGTCGATCCGGTGCTGGATATTTCCGCGGTGTTCTTCACCCAGCTTATCCCGTCGAGCGCCTATCCCGCCCGTCCGCAGCTGAAAGCGCTCGTGCACGGGGCGCTGACATGACCCGCGTTCTTTGGGAGCCGTCCGAGGAGCGCGCGAACGCCTCGACCATGGCGGATTTCGAGCGTTTTCTGAAAGACACCCGCGGGCTGGAATTCGCGGATTACAACGCGATGTGGAACTGGAGCGTTACCGAGCTCGACGCGTTCTGGGCCGCGATCTGGGAATTCTTCGGTATCCGCGCCAGCACGCCCTACGACAGGATCCTCGGCAAGCGTGACATGCCCGGTGCCGAATGGTGCCCGGGTGCGATGCTGAACTACACCGACCAGATCCTGAAACACGCAGAAGGCCGCGAGGATATTCCCGCGCTGATCAGCCAGTCGGAAACCCTTGGCCGGCGCGAACTGTCATGGGGGGCGTTGCGTGCACAGGTTGCGTCGGTGGCCCATCACCTGCGCGAAATGGGGGTAGAGAAAGGCGACCGCGTCGTCGCGATCCTGCCCAACACCGATGCCGCACTGGTGGCCCTGCTGGCGACTGCGAGCGTCGGGGCGATCTGGTCGATCTGCGCACCGGATATGGGCCATGTCGCGATCCTCGACCGTTTCCGCCAGATCGAACCGAAGGTGCTGATCGCGCAGGACGGCTATGTCCACGCGGGCAAGACCATCGACCGGCGCAAGCTGCTCGACGGGATCGGCGCGGGCCTGCCGTCGGTGCGCCATTTCGTAACCCTGCCCGTGGTCGGCGACCTGCCCGACGGGCATGTGGCATGGGACGACCTGACTGGAACCGAAGCGCCCTATGATGCGCTTCCCGTCGAATTCGACCATCCGCTCTGGATCGTCTATTCCTCCGGCACCACGGGCAATCCGAAACCGATCGTGCACGGCCACGGCGGCATCGCGCTGGAGGCGGCGAAACAGTCGCTCCACCACGATCTGCGCCCCGGCGACAGATTTTCGTGGCTGACCTCCTCGGGATGGATCATGTGGAACGCGCAGTGGATGGCGCTGGGGCAGGGGGCCACTGTCGCGCTTTACGATGGCGCGCCCAACCACCCCGACATGCTGGCGGTCTGGCGGTTCGTCGCGCGCGAAAAGCTCACGTTCTTCGGGGCCGGGGCCGCCTTCTTCTCCGGCTGCCTCAAGGCGGGCGTCTCCCCGCGCGAGGCGGTGGACCTCTCCGCGTTGCGCTCGCTCGGCTCCACCGGATCGCCGCTCAGCAGCGATGGCTACGACTGGATCTATTCACAGGTCAAGCAAGACGTCTGGCTCGCGCCGATCTCCGGCGGCACCGATCTGGCGGGCGCGTTCGTGCTGGGCCACCCCAGCATGCCCGTCCGCGCGGGCGAAATGCAATGCCGCGCACTGGGGAATGCCGTGCGCGCCTACGACCCGGAAGGCCGCGAGCTGATCGGCGAGGTGGGTGAGCTGGTCTGCACCGAGCCGCTTCCCTCTATGCCGCTTTTCTTCTGGGGGGACGAGGACGGCAGCCGCCTGTTCGAAAGCTATTACGACACATACCCAGGCGTATGGCGGCACGGCGACTGGATTTCCATCGCCGAGGACGGCAGCAGCATCATCTACGGGCGCTCGGACGCCACGATCAACCGGCGCGGCCTGCGCCTCGGCTCCGCCGAAATCTACCAGGCCGTCGAAGGGCTGGACGAAGTGCTCGACAGCCTCGTGGTCGATCTCGAGTTTCTGGGCCGCGAAAGCTTCATGCCCCTCTTCGTTGTGCCGGCCCAGGGCGTGACGCTCGACGATGCGCTGCGCGACAGGATCAACGGCGCCATCCGCGAAAACGTGTCGGCCCGGTTCATCCCCAACGAGATTGTCGAAGTCAGCGAAATTCCCCGCACGCTTTCGGGAAAGAAACTTGAGGTTCCCGTGAAAAAGCTCATGTTGGGCGGCGATCCGGAGCGCGTGGTCAACCGTGACAGCATGGCAAACCCCGACAGCTTCGATTTCTTCATCGCCTATGCCGACGCACGGGCCAAAAGCTGAGGGCCCACCCGAATGAGCACCGTTGCGGACGAACTGCTTGAGCTTCTCGATATCGAACAGCTCGAAATCGATCTGTTTCGCGGCATCGGAACAGGCGGCGAAACCAGCACCCGCATCTTTGGCGGCCACGTCATCGCGCAGGCGCTGATGGCGGCCTACCGCACGGTGCCGGACCGGCTGTGCCACAGCCTGCACGCCTATTTCATCCGTCCCGGCGATCCGAATATCCCGGTGATCTATCAGGTCGACCGCGCCCGCGACGGCGGTAGCTTCACGACCCGCAGGGTGGTGGCGATCCAGCACGGCAAGCAGATCTTCAACATGTCCGCATCCTTCCACATCGACGAGGAAGGGTGGGACCACCAGCACCCGATGCCGCAGGTCGGCGCGCCCGAGGACTGGCCGAGCCGCGACTCCCTGCGCGAAACCCACGCGGACAGGCTGCCGGAAAAACACCGCGCCGATTTCCTGCGCGAACGCCCGATCGAACTGCGCGAGGTCGCCCCGCGCGACTTCTTCAATCCCGAAAAGGCGGACGACCGCAATCACCTGTGGTTCCGGATGGAGGCCGCCAAAGGGCAGGGGCCACAGATGCAGCACTGCCTTCTGGCCTACGCCTCGGACATGAACCTTCTGGGATCCTCCCTGCGCCCGCATGGGGTGACATGGTTCCAGGGCAGCGTGATGAGCGCGAGCCTCGATCACGCCATGTGGTTTCACGGGCCGATCGATTTCTCCGACTGGCACCTGTACGATCTCGACGCGCCGTGGACCGGCAAGGCGCGCGGCTTCAACCGCGGGTCGGTCTTTGCCTCCGACGGACGTCTGGTCGCCAGCACCGCGCAGGAAGGGCTCGTGCGCCCGCTGACCCCCAAAACCGGCAAGGCGCGCAGTTAAACGCCGCGGCGGAAAGGGGCCACCCCCTCTGCCGCGGTTCTCCATTTTGCCCCTAAACTCAATCCCGCAGAGGCGACCGGGTGATCCCGCCCGCGGTCAGCCGAAGACGAAAAAGCACAGCTTGTTGCCGTCGGCATCGCGCACGTAGGCCCCGTAGAAACGGTCGGGGATCCGCTGGCCCGGTGCGCCATCGTCCGTTGCCCCCAGACCGGTCGCGCGGGCATACATCTCGTCCACCTCTTCCTTGCTCTCGCAGGGAAAGGCGATCATCTGGCCGTTGCCGGGGGAGGGCGCCTTGCCGTCGTAGGGTTCGCACATGGCCAGCATCGGCTTGTCGCGCCCCGCTGACAGAAACGCAATACGCCCCTGATCCATGACCACTTTCGCATTTTTCGGGGCGAAAAGTTCGCCGTAGAATGTCTTGGCGCGCGCCATATCCGCGACACCGATGGTTGCATAGCCGATCATCGCGGCCTCCTGTCATTTTGTCTGGAAAAAATCGGGCACCGGCAACGCCGGTGCCCCGGGGATCAACTATCCCACCGCCCGAAGCGGCGGTTCAGCTTGCGCATTCCCCCGATCCAGCGGTCGTAGTTGTCCGTCTTGTTCTTCATGTATTGCGCGACTTCTTTGTGCGGCAGCACCAGGAATGTCTCGTCGCGGATCGTTTGCACACAGGCCTCGGCCACGGGGCCGGGTTCCATCATGCCGTCGATGGCCGCGACGTGGTCCTCGTGGCCGCGGGTCATCTCGGTGCGTACCGCCTGCGGGCACAGCACCGAGACCTTGATCCCCAGATCGCCGTAGGTCAGCGCCAGCCATTCCGCCAGCCCGACAGCCGCGTGTTTCGTCACGCCGTAGGGCGCGCTGCCGACCTGGTTCAGCAGACCGGCGGCAGAGGAGGTGTTCAGCAGGTAGCCGCCACCGCGTTCGGACATTTTCGGCACAAGGTGGCGCGCGGCCCAGACATGCGACATCACGTTGATCTCCCAGATCCGCTGCCAGTCCTCGTCGGGCACTTCCACGCCGCCGGCGACGGAAATCCCCGCGTTCGAGCAGAAAAGGTCAATCGGGCCGACCTCGGCCTCGACCTTGTCGATCATGGCAGTGATCTGGTCCTGTTTCGACACATCCACCTGATGCGCGGTGCCGCCCATCATCTGCGCGGTCTCTTCCGCACCGGCCAGATCGCGGTCCACGCAGGCGATGTGTTTCGCGCCCTCTTCGGCGTAGCGGACGCACATGGCCCGCCCGATCCCCGATGCGGCGCCGGTGACGACGATGATCTTGTCTTTCAACTCCATATCGTCACGTCCACATGTTGGAGCCGCCGCAAACGGTCAACGCCTGCCCGGTCATGTATTTCGAGGCATCGGAGGCCAGATAGACCGCCAGCCCCTTGAAATCCTCGGGATCGCCAAGACGGCGCAGCGGGATGTCGTTGTTGATCCGCTTTTCCGTCTCCGGATTTTCCCACAACTCGCGCGCGAATTCGGTTTTCACCAGACCGGGGCAGATCGCGTTGAAACGCACGCCCTTCGGGCCGAACTCGGCGGCAAGGTTGCGGCACAATCCGATCAGCGCCAGCTTCGACATCCCGTAGGTGCCCAGCATGACGGACGGCTTGAACGCCCCGATGGACGAGGTGAACGCCATCGACCCGGCGCCTTTCTCGATCATGTCGGGCACGACCATCTGCGCCAGCCAGAGGTTGGATTTGACGTTGGCGTTCATCGTCTTGTCATAGGCATCGTCGGGAATTTCCGACGTCACCCCGTAATAGGGGTTCACGCCCGCGTTGCCGATGACCACGTCGATCTTGCCCGCTTTTTCGTGGGTCTGATCGACCAGCGCCTGAAGCTGTTCCTTGTAGCCGACGTTGCAGGCCACGCTATAGGCGCGGCCCTTGCCGAGGGCGTTGATACCCTCGGCTGCTTCGTCAAGCTGGTCCTGCTTGCGTGCCGAGATCACGACAGTCGCGCCGTGTTCTGCCAGCGCGGTTGCCATGGCAAGGCCCATGCCCTTGGAGGCGCCCGTCAGCAGGGCGACCTTTCCGGTCAGATCGAAGAGGGTGCTCATACGCCCCCCCGCGTCCGGCCAGTGGCGATTTCCTCGCGGGCGCGCGATGTGCGGGCGTTGGACTCCTGGTAGTCCTTGACCTCGGCACGGGCGACGACGTGGTGGTGCACCTCGTCCGGGCCATCCGCGTAGCGCAGCGTACGCTGGGAGGTGTACATGCCCGACAGCGGCGACCACTGGCTGATGCCGGTCGCACCGTGCACCTGCATCGCATCGTCGATGATGTTGCAGACCTTCTCCGGCACCATGGCCTTGATCATGGACACCCAGATGCGGGCCTCCTTGTTGCCCAGCGTGTCCATGGCCTTGGCCGCTTTCAGGACCATCAGGCGCATCGCCTCGATCTCGATCTTGGCGCGGCTGATGGTTTCCATGTTCTTGCCAAGGTCGATGATCCGCTTGCCGAAGGCTTCGCGCGACAGGCCGCGTTCGATCATCAGATCCAGCGCCTTTTCCGCCGCGCCGATGGAGCGCATGCAGTGGTGGATGCGGCCTGGCCCGAGACGGACCTGGCTGATCTCGAAGCCGCGGCCCTCACCCCAGAGGATGTTTTCCTCGGGCACGCGCACATTGTTGAACTTGATGTGCATGTGTCCGTGGGGCGCGTCGTCGTGGCCGAAGACATGCATCGGGCCGACGATCTCGACGCCGGGGGTGTCGATCGGCACGAGGATCTGGCTCTGCTGGCGGAAGGGTTCGGCGTCCGGCGATGTCTTGACCATGGTGATCATGATCTTGCAGCGTGGATCGCCGGCACCGGAGATATAGTATTTCTCGCCGTTGATGACCCATTCGCCATTCTCCAGAACGGCGGAGGTCGAGATGTTCTTGGCATCCGACGACGCCATATCGGGTTCGGTCATCGCAAAGGCAGAGCGGATTTCACCGCGCAGAAGCGGCTTCAGCCACTGTTCTTTCTGCTCTTTCGTGCCGATCCGCTCCAGCACTTCCATGTTGCCGGTATCGGGGGCCGAACAGTTCAGTGTTTCCGAGGCCAGCGGGCTCTTGCCCAGTTCGGCGGCGATATAGGCGTAGTCGAGGTTTGGCAGGCCTTCACCGGTTTCGGCGTTGGGCAGGAAGAAATTCCAAAGCCCGCTCTCGCGCGCTTTCTGCTTGGCGGTCTCCAGCAGTTCCAGCTGACCGGGGGCGTGGGACCAGCGGTCCGCACGGCCCTCGCCGAGGCGGAAGTATTCTTCGGTGATCGGGTCGACGTTCTCGCGGATGTGCTTGATGACAGCCGCCAGCAGCGGCTTGTTCTTCTCGGACATTTCGAGGTTGTTCATTTCCATTCTGGATTCGGGCATATGCTTTTCCTATTCCTGCACGCACGGCTGCGCGCCTGTTTCAGTTTATGTGATTTACTTGTTGACCCACTGGGGTTTGCGTTTTTCGACGAAGGCATTCACGCCTTCCTTGAAATCTTCGGTCTTGCTGAGGTCTTTGATGACCTCGCGCGAATAGTCGATGCTGGCGGCCATGCCGTCGGCCTTGGCCATTTCGTTCAGCACCCGCTTGGTCGCCTTCACAGCCGAGGGCGACACGGTGCACAGCTCTTCGGCCTTGGCCATCGCGCGGTCCATCAGCTGGTCGTGCGGAACCACTTCGTTCACGCAACCCATCTTCAGCGCCTCGTCGGCCATGATGGTGCGACCGGTGAACATCATTTCCTGCGCGGCCAGACGTCCGATATACCGCGACAGGCGCTGCACCCCGGACGCGGCGGCAAAGAAGCCGACCTTGACCTCGGGGAGGGCGAATTTCGCATTCTCCGACGCGATCAGGATATCGCAGCTGAGCGCGGTTTCGAAACCGCCGCCCATGGCGAAACCGTTGACGGCCGCGATGATGGGTTTCTCCAGATCGAACCGCGAGGACAGACCGGCGAAGCCGCTGTCGGGCATCCCCTTGCTGTTGCCGCCCGTCGCCGTCGCCTTCAGGTCGTTCCCGGCCGAAAACGCCTTGTCACCTGCACCGGTCAACACCGCGACCCACAGGTCCTGATCGGCTGCGAAATCGTCCCAGCACTGGGCCATCTCGTGGTGCATATCGGCGTGCACGGCGTTGTAGACCTCGGGACGGTTCATGGTCACCAGCAGGATATGGCCGCGCTTTTCGGTGGTGATGAATTCAAAGCTCATACTTTCAGCCCTCCGGTGTCGATCTGTGTGAACTTGCCGCCATCGGCGGCCAGCTTGCGCAGCAATTCGGCGGGGGCGAATTCATCATCTTCTGCCCCCAGTTCGACCATGCGTGTCAGCACCGCGTCGGCACCGACCATATCACCGTAGAACATCGGGCCGCCCTTGTCGGCAGGCCAGCCGTAGCCATTCAGCCAGACCACATCGATGTCGGACGGGCGCTGCGCCTTGTTCTCTTCGAGGATTTTCACCCCCTCGTTGATCATCGGGTAGATGCAGATCTCGATGATCTCTTCTTCGCTCATGGTCGAAGGTTCGGCTCCGGTGATCTCGCGGATGATGCCGGCGGTCACCTCCGACGGGATCGGTTTGCGGTTCTCGTCGTAATCGTAGAAGCCCGCCTGGGTTTTCTGCCCGCGCCGGTCCATTTCGCACAGCGCGTCGCGGATCGGATTGTCGGTGGTCGCCCCCTTGGACCAGCCGATGTCCAGACCGGCAAGGTCGCTCATCTGGAACGGCCCCATCTTGAAGCCGAAGGCGTTCAGCGCCGCGTCCACGTCCCACGGCATCAGGCCCTGCTGAAGCAGCTTGTTGGCCTGCTTCTGGCGCTGGAACAGCATCCGGTTGCCGACAAAGCCGGGGCAGACGCCGACAAGCGTCGCGATCTTGTTGATATCCTTGGCCAGCGCCATGCAGGTTGCGACCACGTCGTCGGCAGTATGCTTGGCGCGCACGATCTCCAGCAGCTTCATCACGTTCGCGGGCGAGAAGAAGTGCAGGCCGATCACGTCTTCGGGGCGCTGCGTCATGCCCGCGATTTCGTTGATGTCCAACGCCGATGTGTTGGTTGCGAGGATCGCACCCTTCTTCATCACGCGATCGAGTTCGGTGAAGATCTTCCGCTTGAGGCCCATGTCCTCGAACACCGCCTCGATCACCAGATCGCATTCCGCAAGATCGGCAAGCTCAAGCCGCCCGTCGAAACGGTTCATCCGCGCCTCGACCTCGTCCTGCGGAAAGCGGCCCTTGTCGGCGGAGCGCTGGTAGTTGCCGCGCACCACTTTCAGACCGCGGTCCAGCGCCTCCTGCGTCGTCTCGACGATCTTGACCTGATAGCCTGCGGTGGCAAAGTTCATCGCGATCCCGCCGCCCATGGTGCCCGCACCGATGATGCCGACTGTCTTGATCTCGCGGTGGGCCGTTCCGGCATCGAGGCCCGGTACCTCCCACGCCTTCTGTCCCGCCTTGGCGATGTATTGGCCGATTTCTTCTTCTGTTGGTGTCATGTCTTTGCCTCTTCGTTTTCCAGACAAACCTTGCGCAGTCCACGCCGGTCAATTTTATCGGTCGCCCCGCGCAGGAGCGGCGCGTGTTGTGTCCAAAGATACTGCGGCACCTTGAAACCAGCGAGGTGCCCGCCGAGCGCTTCGGCCATTTCCCCGCGTGTCAGGGTTGCACCTTCGCGCAATTGAACCGCCGCGCCAACCACTTCGCCCAACCTTTCGTCGGGCACCGAGAAGGCGCAGGCTTCCAGCACCTGCGGCAGCTTGTGCAGCGCCCCCTCGACATCCAGACAGGCGATGTTTTCACCGCCCCGGATGATGATGTTTTTCTTGCGGTCCAGAATGGTGACAAAGCCTTCGGCATCCATCATGGCCAGATCGCCGGTACGCAGCCAGCCGTCCGACAGCACCTCGGCGGTCGCTTCGGGCTTGTTCAGATAGCAGCGCATGTTGGCGGGGGATTTCACGGTGATCTCGCCCAGCTCTCCCAAGGGCACCTCGTTGCCCGCATCGTCGAGCAGGCGCAGTTCCTGCACCGGCGGATGCAGCTTGCCGGCACTCTCGGGGCGCTTGACGTAATCGTCGCCGATCATGCCGATCCCCAGCGCGTTGGTTTCCGTCATGCCCCATCCGGTCGCGATGCCCGCATTGGGAAAGGCTTCGGCCAGTTGCGCCACCTGCGCACCGGGGCGCTTTGCGCCGCCCGCACCCAGATAATCGAGCGTATCGAGCGTAACGCCTGCCGCCTTCGCGGCCTCCATCAGCTCGGCCGATTGGGTCGGCACGCCCAGAAAACGGGTGATTTTTTCTTCCTGGATCAAACGGACCGCTTCCTGCGGATCCCATTTGTACATCAGGGTCACATGCGCCCCCGCCACGAGGCTGAGCAGGAAGAGCGGATGCGTCGCCGTGACGTGAAACAGCGGCGTCACCACAAGCGCCGACGGGCGCGGCTTTTCGGGATCGCCGGGGGCGGGCGGATCGACAAGCGGGGCAACAACCGCCTGCATCAGCCAGCTGAAGACCGCGTTGACCGCCGACCGGTGGGTCTGCACGACACCTTTCGGATGGCCCGTCGTCCCTGAGGAATACATGACCGCGAAATCGTCGTCGGTGTCGATCTCCACCGCCAGCGGCGCGTCGCTCGGCGCCGCGTCGCGCAGCGCGGAATAGGCATGATCGCCCACGCTCTCGCCGTCGCGCACACCGATGACAGTCAGCCCCAGCGCGTCTTTCAGCGGGGCCAGCCGCTCGGCGCGGGGCCCGTCCGCCAGAACCAGCGTCGCCCCGCTGTCGCGCAGCGCATACTCCAGCTCTTCGGTGGTCCACCACGCGTTGACGAAAACGACCGTCGCGCCGGTGGCCGAAATCGCGAGGACGGATGCCAGCAGTTCGGGATAGTTGCGCATGGCAATCGCCACGCGGTCGCCCTTGCCCACGCGGAACGTCGCATGCAGCACATGCGACAGGCGGTTCACATCGGCGCAAAACTGGTTGTAGGTCCAGCGTTCGCCCTCATAGAGAAGATACTGCCATTCGCCGTTGCCGTGCTGGGCGACGCCTGCGGCCATCAGCGCGGGCACGGTCGGCGGGATATTCTGGAACGCCCGAAAGGTTACACCGCGCACCTCGGTCGGGGCGACGGCAAAGGTCGGGTTGGTCGCAACCACATGTGCCACGGCCTCTTCCGGCGTCATGGCGGCACTGGGCTGTGCGGCGTCGGCTTCTGTCACGGTGACCCTCCCAAGTCTTCTGGCCAGCGCGCAACCCTCCTCCAAAGTTTGCGCGCGACTCTGTGATTGGGGGTAGACTAGGGGCAAAAGACACGGGCGACAATCCCGCATGTCGGAACTACGTTTCGCAGAATCCTCAACGGCGTTTCCGTGATAACACAAGTTATGTTATGAATGGTCTCACTCCAAGCAACCAACCCCGGAATCAGGGAACTGTAACGGCTCGTCAGCCCACCGAACGCGGAGCAAAGAACCCTTTCAACAATACACCAAGCCAAAGCAGCTGCGCCAGCCCCGGCGCGGGTGCAATCAAGACCGCAATGCGGGCAATCGATTCCGGAATTCTTGGCAAGGCACCTGTTGCGGCGAAAACCGGTTCCAGTCTCGGGCGGTACGCCAGCTGATGATGCCCTTTGCGCCCGGCCAACGGGTGTGAATAGTCTTTTGCTATGCTCGGCGGCGATTGATACAGTTCTATCAATGGCAAAACCGGCTATCGGGGGGCATGGGCAATGCGCAAGGATGCGATCGCAGCGATTGGTCTGGGGATGGCGGTGCTGGGGGCATGCAGCACGGAGCCGCCGACATCCTACGCCAGTGGGCGGCAGATTTACGAGAACAACTGCCTGCAATGTCACGGCGATGACGCACGCGGCGGCGGTCCGGCTTCGCTGGGGCTGGGCGTGGTGCCGCCCTCCCTGCGCGGATTGTCAGAGACCTACGGCGGCGATTTCCCGCGTCTCTACGTGGCATGGATGATCCGCGGGCAGGACGGTCTGGCCGACCCCGAGGCACCTATGCCCGATTTCAGCAATCAAGGCTTCGACCGCAAGAAACCGCTGGCGGGCCACATGTCGCCCGCGCCCGCACAGCTTGCCGATCTGCTGGATTACCTCGAAGCGATACAGGACTGACGCGCGATCAGTCGAAGCCGACGAAACGGGCGACCTCGGCCACCTCGCGCCGGTTGGACACGACCGCATTGGCCGAGAATTCCTCATCCGGCCAGCCCATCGCGACACAGGTCATGATAACCTCGTCCTCGGGGATTTGCGCGTGCTCGCGCACCACCGGGCTTTGCATGATGCCCTGCCCGTTGATGACGCAGCCAAGGCCGCGCGCCCAAGCGGCAAGCACCAGCCCGTAGGTCACCGCGCCCAGATCGAAATGCGCGATGGTCCCGCCCTCAAGGCTTTTGTCGAAGGTCACGACGATGGATACGGGTGCATCGAACTGCCGAAAGCCGCGCATCACCCAGTCCTGGCGCATTTCCTTGTCCTCGCGCGCAATTCCCATCGCGGCGAAAAGCTGTTTGGCGATTTCGACCTGACGATCGCGGTGCGGCCCCTCATACGCGCCGTGATCCACGATCTCTCGCACGGGCGGCACACCGTTCAGCATCCGCGAGGAATTGCCTTCGCGCACCTTTTCCAGCGGCTCGCCGGTCAGAACGTGAAAATGCCACGGCTGCGTGTTCATCGAGGATGGCGCACGGTTGGCAAGCGCGATGATCTCTTCGATGGTTTCCCTTGAAACAGGTTTGTCCTGAAAGCCACGGATAGAGCGCCGTGTCGCCATCGCTTCTTCTATATTCATGAAGTGCCTTAGAAATTCAGTGTGAAGACCCGGCTCAGGCCCAGTCGCACGCGCCACTGGTCGTCCGACCCTTGCAGGGTGATCGGGCTGTCGCCCGCATCGCCGAGCAGCCGTTCATAGGTCACGGCCCCCTCGACCGCCCAACGGTCGGACAGGAAATACGTCCCCTGCAGTTCGACCCCCGCGCCAAGCGTACCGCCGTCCGCGTCATAGGCCGCAAAGCCGGATGTCCCCGCCTCGGCGGCGCTGACGCCGAAATAGGTGCTGGCGTATTCGTCATCACCGAAATAGACGCGCGGCCCGAAGGTGAACAACCAGCGGTCGGTCGGGCGGTAAATCGCGTCGGCCCCCACTGTGCCCGTCACGCCGGAGTGGCCGGTAACGCCCTTGCGCACTTCGCCGAACGCACGCCAGTTGGTTTCCTGATAGGTCAAGCCAAAGCCCAGTTCGACCGCCGTGTCGATATCGTCAAGCCCGGCCAGTTCGGGCGCATCCTCGTCGTCGCGCGATCCGATCACCTTGAACGCGCCCTTGAACGACAGGCCGTTATCGGGAAGCGCGCGCACACCGTTGCCGACATTCAGCCCCCCCCAGCGCAGCGCACCGAAGGTGAAGCCGAAATCCGGCGCAGCCTCGTAATCGTCAGAACCGGGATATTGCGGGATCGCCGCGACACCGCCGCGCAGGGCAAAATTGAACGACCGTTCCTGCGCCGCGGCGGGCAGCGCCAACAGAACCGAAAAACCGACAGTTGCAGCAAGAGCGAACCGCATCACAAAACTCCAAACAAACCTGCGGACGCAGCTGCCCGCTTTCCCTATTCAATAGGCGAAGAGCGCCGCGAGGTACACACCCAAGTCACGCAATCACCGCCACGTTACAATCCCGGCAACCAGAGCGCCAATTGCGGGAACACGATAAGTAGGGCGACGAGGATCATTGAACAGCCCATATACGGAATTGCCGATCCGTAGATATCGCGCATGGTCGTATCCTTCGGGGCGACCCCCTTCATCACGAACAGCAGCAACCCGAACGGCGGGGTGGTGAAACTGATCTCGAGCGCCAGCAGGATGATCAGCCCGAACCAGATCGGATCGAACCCCAGCGTCGCCGCCAGCGGAAAGAAGATCGGAACCGTCAGCAGCATCATCGAGATCTGCTCCATGAACATGCCCAGAAGCAGCAGCACCGCGAACATCACCAGCAGCATCGCGACCGGGGCAAGGTCGAACGAGGTGGCCCAGCGGATCAGACCCGAGGACGCTCCCGAAAAGGCAAGCAGCTGGCTGAACGTCGCCGACCCGAAGACGATGAGATAGGCCATCAGCGTCACCCGCAGGGCGCCGACGATGGATTTCTTCATCGCCTCCCATGTCAGGCACCGGAACACGACCCCGAGGATCAGCACGCCGAGCGCACCGAAGGCCGCGGCCTCGGACGGGGTGATCAGGCCACCGACCATGCCGATGACGATGATCACCATCACCGACAGCATCGGAAGGATATCCTTGAACAAAAGGCCCAGTTTTTGGCCCGCCGACATCGGCTCGACATCGTAGGCGGGCGCGGCATCGGGATCGATACGGGTCTGGATATAGATCGTGGCGATATAGAAGGACGCCAGGATCAGCCCCGGAATGATCCCAGCGATCAGCAGCGCGCCCACGTCGATGCGCGCCAGCGTCGCCAGCAGCACCGCAAGCGCCGAGGGCGGAATGATGATCGCCAGCCCGCCCGTGCCGAGGATCGGACCGATGGACATATGTTTCTTGTAGCCCCGGTTCGTCATCTCCGGCACCATCAGGCTGCCCAGCAGGGCGGTCGACCCCATGGACGATCCGGACAGCGTCGAAAAGGCCGTGCCGCCCAGAACCGTGACATAAGACAACCGCCCCGGCAGCCGGCCCAGCAGCTTGTCGATGGCGTTGAACATCCGCGCACCCAGCCCGGTATGAAAGAAAATCTCGCCCATCAGCAGGAACAGCGGGATCGGCACCAGCGCAAAGTTGGTCAGCCCCCCGAAGCCGTTGTTGAGCATCAAGGTCACGCCCCGTGCGCCGCCCATGAAAAACCACGCGCCGACGATATTGGCGGCAAGGAACGCCAGCGCCACCGGCATCCCGATCGCCATCAGCACAAGGATCGACCCGATCAGCAGGCCGAGAGCTTCGAACCATTCCATTACTCGTGAATCCCCGCTTCGCCAGAGTGCAGCAGATCATCGCCAAAGACGAACCGCGCGAATTCGACCGCCATCAGACCAAAGCTGACGGGGAAAGCGGCGGTCAGGATCCACTTCGGAAAGTAATAGGCGCGCACATCCAGATCGTTGCGCGCGATATTGGTCAGCATCAGCTCTCCGCCCTTCCAGGCCAGCATGGCGCAAACCGCGACGCAAATCGCCGCCACCGTGCGGCTGACGATCCGACGCGCGGGGCCGGGCAAGGCTGCGGTCACCAGTTCGATATGCACATGGCCTTTTTCACGCACCAGCCACGGCGCGCCCAGCATGGTCATGTAGAGAATTGCGTATTCGCTGGAGGTGAACAGCCATGCGAAGGGCTGAAGCCCCAGATTGCGCATCGTGACCGACACCACGACAGAGATCATCAGCCATACCAGCATCGCCCCCGCGATACCCGCCATGGCGTATAATATCCCCAGATAGAGTCTGTTCAGTCCTGCCATGGCGCACCTTCAATCACCAAAAAAGCGCCGGGGAATATCCCCGGCGCAACTGGTCTTATTGCTCGTAGAACAGCTCGATCAGCTTGTCGTAGTTGCCCGCACCCTGTGGGGATTCCTCCATCAGGCCCTTCATCCGGTCCCAGGTCTTTTCGACCGCGGCCGCCAGATAGGCTTCGGCGGCATCGCCCTCCAGCGTCACGACTTCCATGCCGCCCTCTTCCAGCGCGGCGAAATCCTCGTCCCGCTTGGTCTGAAGCTTCTGCGCCGATTCCTGTTCGTGGGCGATGGCCACATCCTGAAGGATGGTCTTGGCGTCATCGCTCAGGCTGTTCCACTTTTCGAGGTTCACGATCACACCCAGATCGGTCGAGAAGAAGCACGGCTCGATCCGGTAGTTCAGGAACTCGTTCCATTTCAGATCGATAAGGCCGATCTGCGTCCAACCGGTCGCATCCACCACACCACGCTCCAGCGCCGAGTAGACCTCGGTTGTCGGCAGGTCGATCACCTGCGCGCCAAGGTAGTCGGTGAAGAAGGCGTTATAGACCGCGTTGCCGCGCAGCTTCAGACCCGACACATCCAGATTGCCGCCGTCGTCCAGTGTCGGCTCGTTGCGGGTCCACAGGTTGTAGCACACGCCGCTGTCGAACCAGCCGAGATATTTCACACCCATCTTTTCCTGATGGATCTGGTCGATCAGCTCGATGCCGCCGTTCTCGCGCACTTCTGCCGCCACCTTGTTCGAGGTCACAAGCGCGTCCTTTTCGGGCAAGGCACCCGCGTAGAAGCTGCCGGGCGTATAGACCATGTCGACCACGCCGTTGCGCACCGCGTCGGGCTGCTGGAACATGCCGATGGCTTCGGGGCCGCCGCGCACTTCGATCTCGATCACGCCCTGACCGGCGGCATTCACCTTCTCGACGAATTCAAGAAACGACTGGGTATAGATCAACGATTCCGGAAAGGCGTGCACGGCTGTCAGCGTCTCTTGTGCCTGTGCCGTTCCTACCAGTGCCGTCGTGGCGAGAATCCCGCCAAGGATTGTATGTTTCATTTGGTCTTTCTCCCTTGTTAGAGACGCATGTCGCGTCTTTTTTGAACGCGGATTTTTCCCGCGCTGTCTTTCAGGTTGTGGGCTCCGCCCACGGGTAC
>NZ_JBEFLP010000009.1 GCF_040149665.1 Sulfitobacter sp. HNIBRBA3233
AGGTCGTTATGATCTCTCATCTGTCTGCTCGCGTTCTTTTGGCTTTTGCAACGAATAACGGGATTTCGCCCTTTGGGCAAAAGCTAATTTCGGGAAATGCCAAAACGGCGGACCTGCAAGAGGGAAAGGCGGATGAATGCGCCCTCTGCACAACGGGTTTTGGTGACAGCAAACGCCCGCATTCTGTGCTTTTGGTGACAGCCGGGGCCAGATAGGGTGTCACGACTCCTGTCACCCTTAACCTATTAACCTGGTCTAGAAATCATTTTTGAATTCAAACAACGCAATCCCGTATTTTCGGGGGCGTTGACAAAATACGGGATTTGGGGCTTTGCTTGGGACCAGATGGAATCGGCCCGAAGAGGTCGGCCAGCGAGGCGGCGCAATTGGCAGGGTGACGGCATGCAGATGGAAACACAACGGCTGACCGGCCCCGAGGCGGGCGGGCTGAAATACGATCTGCTGACCGCGCTGAGCGTTGCCGGGCTCAACGGCTCTCCGACTTTGCAGACCTCCCTGATGCGGCTGATCGCGCTGGTGACCGCCCGCTACAACTGGCGGGCCGATGAATTCAGCGTCGGCCAACGCGACATGGCGCGGATGTGGTCGGTGAACGAACGCACGGTGAAACGCGAAATGAAGCGGCTGACCGACGCGCGCATCGTGCTGTGCAAACAGCCCGGCGTGCGGGGCAGGGTGGGGTCGTACCGGTTGAACTATGCCCGGATCGCCGAACTGTCCGAGCCGTGCTGGCCGCTTGTCGGTCCCGACTTCGAACGCCGGATGGCCGCGCGCTACCGCAGCGGCGATGTGAAGGTCGTGCAGATGGCCGCCTACACGAAAACGCCCGAGTCAGAGACACATCCGTCCGAGACGGACGGAACCTGGCACGCGGTTCTGAAGGATCTTGAGGGCGACCATGCCGGTCTGGTGAATTCGTGGTTCGGGCGGTTGCGCTTTCTGGGTCTGGCGCGCGGCACACTGTCGATGGAAGCCCCGAGCGCCTTTGTGCAGCGCTACATCGAAACCCATCACCTGCCGCTTCTGGTGGCCGCGGTCGAGCGGCAAATCGGCCCGGTGACGTCGGTCCGCTTCGAAGGGGGCACGAAATGAACGTCACGCTTCGGGATCTGCCGCAGATACAGTCTCTGATACAGGCGAAAACGCTTGCGGCGCTGGTCGAACGCTACAGCCACGCGGAGGTGACGGACGCCCTTCGCACGCAGATACAGGGCTTGCGGGACGCGCTGCTGGCGGGCGAACAACCCGATTTGCCCGATTTCACGTCTGGCGCATTCGCCGCAACAATCGAGGCGACCATCGTGGCCCGGCGGACGCCGCCGTCATCGGGTGTGGTCAATGCCACCGGGATCCTGATCCACACCAATCTGGGGCGCGCGCGGCTGGCACCCGAAGCGCTGCACGCGGCGGCAGAGGCGGGGGAGGGCGCGCAGGCGCTCGAATTCGATCTGGAGACGGGCAAGCGGGGCGCGCGCGGCGCCGCGGCAGAGCAACTGGTCTGCCAGCTGACCGGTGCCGAGGCGGCGCTGGTCGTGAACAACTGCGCGGCGGCTGTGCTTCTGGCCCTCACGGCGCTCGCGCGGGGGCGGTCCGTCATCGCCTCGCGCGGCGAGCTGATCGAGATCGGAGGCTCTTACCGCCTGCCCGATGTGATCGCCCAGAGCGGGGCGCAGCTGCGCGAGGTGGGGGCCACGAACCGGACGCGCCTGTCTGACTATGTGCAGGCGGTGGACGCGGAAACCGCCGTGCTGCTGAAAAGCCATGCGAGCAATTTCCGGATCGTGGGATTCACCGGCGCGCCGACGCGCAGCGAACTGGCCACGCTGGCGCGCGAGCGCGATCTGGTTCTGATGGAGGATCTGGGCAGCGGCATCCTGATTGACCTGGCCGCGCAGGGGTTGGGGGACGAACCCGTTGTCGCGGACATCCTGCGCAGCGGTGTCGATCTGGTGATGTTCTCGGGCGACAAGCTGTTGGGTGGTCCGCAGGCAGGGATCATCGCGGGCCGCGCCGATCTGGTGGCGCGGCTGCGCGCGCATCCGATGTTCCGCGCCTTGCGCAGCGACAAGATGACACTCGCCGCGTTGGCCGCGACCTTGCGCCTGTATCTGCCGCCACATGATCCGCTGCGCGACGTGCCGGTTCTGGCGATGCTCGCAACACCGGTGGCGGAGCTGCGCACCCGCGCCGAAGCCATCGTGGCGCAGGTGGAGGGGCCGGTGGAGCTGGAGATCACAGACAGTGCCGCGCAGGTCGGGGCAGGGGCGATGCCGGAACGTGATCTGCAGAGTGTCGCGATTGCCCTGCGCCGCGAGGGGCAATCGGCGGACGCGCTTGCCGCCGCCCTGCGCGGGGCGCAGACGCCGGTGATCGGGCGCATTCACGCGGGCCGTGTCCTGCTGGACATGCGCAGCACCGCGCCGTCGGATACGCCCGCGATCGTCTCGGCGTTGCGCGCGCTCTGCCCATGACCTGTAGTGTGGTCGTCATTGGCCACGTCGACCATGGCAAGACCTCCTTGGTTCGTGCGCTCACAGGCCGCGATACCGACCGGCTGGAGGAGGAGCGCAGGCGCGGCCTGTCGATCGTACCGGGCTTTGCCCATCGCAGCTATGCCGCTGGCGTGGTCGATTTCATCGATGCGCCGGGGCATGCGGATTTCATTCACGCAATGGTGCGCGGGGCCAGCGGTGCACGGGCGGTCCTGCTGGTTGTCTCCGTGCGCGAGGGGATCGCGGCGCAAACCCGCGAGCATCTGCGCATTGCCGAATTGCTGGGTCTGTCCGATGGCGTCGTCGCCCTGACCCAATGCGACGGTGTGGACCCCGACCAGATTGCCGCCTGCCGCGACGAGGTTCGTGCTGCCCTCGCGGCAACCGCCTTTGCCGATGCGCCGGTCCTTGCCTGTTCGGCCAGCGAGGGATCGGGCCTCGACGACATACACGCCGCGATCGGGGCGCTGTCCGCGCGGCCGGTGCGGGTGGATGCGCCAGGCCACGCGTTTCTGCCCATCGACCGGGTTTTCACCGTGCAGGGCAGGGGGGTCGTGGTGACCGGCACGCTTCTGGGCGGGCCGATTGCCACCGGCGACAGCCTGCGGATCGTCCCGCAGAACAGGGATGCCACCGCACGCAGCTTGCAAAGCAGGGGAGAGCCGCAGGACCGCGTAGATCCCGGCGGGCGCGTGGCCGTGAACCTGCGCGGTGTCGATGCCGGGGATCTTGCCGCGGGCGACACGCTGGTTGCCGGTGCGGATATCGCGGCGTCGGATCACTGGGATGTGGAGGTCGCGGTGCTGGACGGGGCCACGGGCCTGCGCCACATGCAGCAGCTGCGCGTGCTGATCGGGACTACTGCTGCCGTTGCGCGGCTGCGGCTGCTGGACAGGCCGTCCGAGGGGCTGCGCCCGGGTGCGCGCGGTCTTGCCCGGTTGCAGTTCGACCGCCCGCAGGTCGCTTTCGCGGGCCAGCGCGCCGTGTTGCGCCACCTGTCTCCGGCGCAGACCTGCGGCGGGCTGACCGTGCTGGACCCCTCTCCGCCCGATCTCCGGCTGCGCGACCGCGAAGCGGTGCTGGGGGCCGCTCAGGCGTGTGATCCGGTGCAGATCGCACGGGCGATGGCAGGGCAGGGGCCCGCGCCGCTGACCGATATCGCCAGATTGGCGCGACAGGCGCCCGACACGCTTTGGCCGCTGCTGCGGGGTCATTTCCTGCGGGTCGAACCGGATCTGATCGTGCCGCGCGACGCCCTCGATGCGGGCAAGGCAGGCCTGCTGGCGGCGCTCGCGGCGGCGCACGCCGAACGCCCGCTGCGCGCCGTGGTGGCGCGGCGGGCGCTCGGCCTCGCGCCGGATATGCTGGCCGTCGTCGAACGGGCCTTGCAGGAAGACGGTGCCATCCGCGTCGAGGAGGCGGGGCTGGCGCTCTGCACCCACGATCCCATGGCGCAGATGGATGCAGCCGCGCGCGACTGCGCCGAACGCATCGAGGCGCATCTGCGCGAGGGCGGCATGTCGCCGCCGGATCTCGGCGCGCTGGACGGGCAAGAGGCGGATATCCTGGACCTGCTGCTGCGGGACGGTCGCGTGGTGCGGCTGGAAAACGTGGGGCTGGGGCAGTGGATCCTCTTCCACCGCGATGCGCTGGTGGCCGCCGCGCAGGAGTTGCGGCAGGCGTTTCCTCCGCCCGCAGTCTTTCGCACCGGCGCCGCCCGCGCCGCGCTGTCCACCACCCGCAAGTTCATCGTGCCGGTGCTGGAGCACTTCGACCGCACCGGTATCACCCTGCGCGAGGGCGACGCGCGGCGGATGGCCCCTTGACCCGCGCCACCCGACGCTACACATTTGCGTAGACACTTTGACAGACGGAGCATCCCATGACAGCCCTCAACATCCGCGACATCGGTGCCGAACGTAAGGCCGCACTGGAGGCAGAAGCCCGCGCCGAGGGCGTTCCGGTGGCCGAGATCGTGCGCCGCTTCGTCGACGAGGGCGTGGCCCGCGCCCGCGCCGCCCGCGCGCAGGAGGCATGGGTCGCCTCCGCCCGCGACGCGCTGGCGTTCGAGGCGGACAAGCTCGACACCGAAGGGCCGACACTCGCCAGCTTTCGCCACGCCGCCGGCGGGTGAGCCAGTTCGCCCTCTACCGGCTGCGCGGCGGCGGTGAAATCGTCTGCCGTATCCAGAGCGATCTTGGGACCGATACCGCCTATATCCTGTCGGCACCGGTCGTCGCGCGCGCGGGCTGGGGGATGCCGGTGCCCCTGCTGCATGTCCCGGTGACGGTTGCGGGCGATCCGCACCTCGTTCTGATGACGCAGATGGTTGCGCTGCCCGCGTCGGAACTCGGCACGCCCATCGGCAGCGCCGAGGGCGCGCGCGACGATATCATCCGCGCCGTCGATCTTCTGGTGACGGGGTTTTGAGGCGTTGCGTTCGCCGCGCGAGGCCTTAGTCTTGCGCCCAACGGAGGTGACTGGAGTCTGGTGGCTTCC
Organism: Sulfitobacter sp. HNIBRBA3233; assembly: GCF_040149665.1. NCBI lineage: Bacteria > Pseudomonadati > Pseudomonadota > Alphaproteobacteria > Rhodobacterales > Roseobacteraceae > Sulfitobacter > Sulfitobacter marinivivus. The sequence continues at coordinate 5,013 of NZ_JBEFLP010000009.1, forward strand.
CTGGTCTTCAAAACCACGGACGCGCTCTCGGGGCGCGTGGTGGGTTCGATTCCCATCCATCTCCGCCACCGGAACCGAACGAGGAGACAGAACAGATGACCACCCCCCGCCCGAGCTTCTCGCTGACAGGACTGGATGGCCAAAGCCACGCTTTTGACAGCACCGGTCCGGTGCTTGTCTGCTTCGTCAAGGAAGATTGCGAAACCTGCAACACCGCCGCACCGGTTCTGGCCGGTCTGCACGCCGCCTATGGCGCGGAAATGCCGATGCTCCTCGTGGGGCAGTCGGGGGCGGAAAACGCCACCTACGCGCAGCGGCACGGGCTGGAAATGCCGGTGCTCGACGATGCCGGCTGCCGGACCTCCTTTGAGTGGGATTTCGAGATCGTGCCCGCCCTCTACTGGATCGACGCGGAGGGCACCGTCCAGCGCCATTTCGAAGGCTTCGTTCGCGAGGACTGGCAAACGCTGTCTTCCGATCTTGCAGCGGCAACGGGCCTGCCGGCCGCCGCGATCGACTGGGACGCGCTGCCCGCGTGGCGCCCGGGCTGCGGGTCCAAACACCTCGACCCCGATCTCTACGACAAGTTGCGGGCAATGGCGGACGGTGACAGGATGCTGGCACGGCGGATCGATATCGCGTCCGTCGACGACGAGGTCGAGTTCATGTTCGATCAGGGCTTCTCCGACGGTCTGCCCCTTGTCGCGCCCACGCCCGAACGGGTGTCGCGGATGCTGGCGGGCACGCACCGCGACCCGCAGGATGTGATCGCCACCGTGCCGCCCAACATGGGCCAGGCCACGGTCGAAAAAATCGCGATCAACGCCGTGATGGCCGGCTGCAAACCGGAATACCTGCCGGTCGTCATCGCCGCGGTCGAGGCCGCCTGCACGGATGAATTCAACATCCACGGTGTCACCGCGACCACGATGGGGGCCGCTCCCGTGGTGATCGTCAACGGTCCGATCCGCAACCGCATCGGGATGAACTCGGGCCTCGCGGCGCTCGGCGCCGGCAACCGCGCCAATGCAACCATCGGGCGGGCGCTGCGGCTGGTGGTGCGCAATGTGGGCGGTGCCACGACCGGCGGGGTCGAACGCTCGGCCCTCGGCAACCCGATGAAATACACCATGTGTTTCGCCGAGGCCGAGGAACGCTCGCCATGGCCGCCTCTGCATGTCGAACGCGGCTTCGATGCCGAGGATTCGGTTGTCACGGTGATCGCGATGACGGGCGGACCGGTGCACATCGTCGACCAGACATCGCGCGCGCCCGACCAGATCGCGGGATCGCTCGGGCAGGGGCTCGAGGGGCTCTACCTGCCCAAGATGCACAACCTGCCCATCGACGCGCTGCTGGTGGTCTGCCCCGAACACCTCAACACGCTGATGCGCGACGGCGACTATTCCAAGGAGCGGCTGCGCGAGCGGATCCAGCAGGTCACCTCCCGCCCGCTGAGCGAGATGGTCGCCGACGACGACTCCGGCGCGGGCATCGCCCAGGAAATGGCCGCCCGGATGGGGGCGGAAGAACTCGCGCAGCTGGCACCGAAATTTGCCGGTCACGAATACATCCACATCGTTGTGGCCGGCGGGGAGGCGGGCAAGTTTTCCTCCGCCTTCCACGGCTGGGCCACGGGGGAGGTCGGCTCGGTCGCCGTCTCGCGCAAGATCGACCTCGGCTAGGCGACGGGGCAGGGGGCGCGCGCCGTCCCCTGTCTCCATTTTGCCTTTAAACTCAATCCCGCACTCTCAGCCTGCGCATGCTTTGGTGTTACCCGCCACGGGCTCCAACGCGGTGCTTGCGCGCAGGGCATACCGCGCCGTAAGCTGGGGGTGAAAGGAGGAAGAATATGGTCACAATCCTCGATCCCACGAACGAGACGACACCGGTCGAGCGGCAGATTTCCGCACGCGCGTCAGGCCTGTCGGGAACGCTCGGGTTGCTCGATATCAGCAAGCCGCGCGGCTCCGTGCTGCTTGATGAACTCGAACGCCTGATCGGCGAGCGGGCACCCGATGTCACGGTGCGCCGCTACCGCAAACCGACATTCGCAAAACCCTGCCCGGATGCGCTGCGCGCGCAGATCCGCGACGAATGCGATCTGGTGATCGAAGGTCTCGCTGACTGAGGGTCCTGTACGACGTGCAGTATGCACGACACAGTCTGGTTTGAAATCCAGGGACTCCCGTCTGTCAGCGTTGCCTCGTCCGAGTTCGATCAGGCCGCAGATGTTCAGCGCCGTGCGCTGGGGATGCAAGACGCGGCCTATGTGCTGGTGCCGCATCCCATCCAGGACGCCACCGACGACGAAATGCGCGCGAAAGCCCGCGATGCGGTCGACACGATCCTTGCCGCTCTCGTTGCCGATAGCTGAAAAACCGGGGCGCGCGTGATCTCTCACGCGCGCCCCCTTTGATGTTTGCCGGCCCTGCGGGTGCGATCAGTTGCGCGCGCGGCGGCAGACGCCTGCATCGTCGCAGAACACACCGGCAAGCCCGCCGATGATCGCGCCGCGGTCACCGTTGCCGCCGACGACCTTGGCCGCGCCATAGCCTGCCGCGGCACCGACCAGCGCGCGCTCCATGTCGCTGTCGATGGCCGCGCCCGGTGCACAGGCAGAAAGAAGCGCCGCTGCGGCGATAAGGGAATAAACTGTTTTCATGTCTTGGTCTCCTGAGGGACCGGCACGCGTCCGGTATCGTTAAGGGATGCGCCGTGGCGCGGGTGGCGTCGGGGCAAAGCGGCGGGCGGTTTCATGCGCCCCCGGTTCTGATCGCCGATGCCATCCCTCTACGACAGCCTCGTGCAGCTATCCGATAACGAAAGGGGCGGGGTGGCGAACTCCCGCCACCCCGCCCCTTTCGTTATCGGATAACAATGCGTGGACACTCCGCCGGGCGGGCCCGAAAACCCGCCCGGCGCATTGCTACTTGCCGTAGAAAACCTCCGGAAGGTACAGGGCAATCCCCGGGAACAGGATGATCAGGCCGACACCGATCAGCGTCACCACCACATAGGGAAAGACCGAGGCATAGATGTCACCCATGGTCACATCCGGCGGTGCCACCCCCTTGAGGTAGAACAGGTTGAACCCGAATGGCGGCGTCATGTAGCCGACCTCCATCATGATGATGAAAAGGATCCCGAACCAGATCGGATCGAACCCTGCCGCAGTCACCACCGGCAGGAACACCGGCAGTGTGATCAGCATGATACCGACCGGATCAAGCACCATCCCGAAGAAGAACAGCACCATCAGCATGAAGAACAGCGCCCCCCAGCGTCCGCCGGGAATCAGGGTCATGATGTCCTGGATGAGGCTCTGCGCACCGAGCGCCGTATAGGCGGTCGAAAACGCGTGGGCGGCAAAGAGGATCCACATAACCAGTGCGGTCAGCTTCAGCGTGTCGATGGTCGCGCGATGGATCACCCGGCGGCTGAGCTGCCCGTTGATGCCGGTCGCCACCATGGCGCCGAAAACGCCGATGGCCGCCGCTTCGGTCGGCGTGGCAAAGCCGCCGAAGATCGCGCCAAGCACGATCACCACGATCAGGATCGGCAGGATCACGGCCTTCAGCGACCGCAGCTTCTGGTTCCAGTTCGCCCGCTCCTCTTTCGGCAGTGCGGGTCCGAGATGCGGCTGCAACCAGCAGCGCACGCCGATGTAGATCGACACGAGGATGAACAGCGTCAGTCCCGGCCCGATACCGGCGGCGAACAGGCGCCCGACCGACACTTCGGTCAGCAGCGAATAGAGAACCATCAGGATCGACGGCGGAATCAGGATCCCCCAGCCGCCCCCGGCGTTGATGGCCCCCAGCGCCAGCTTCTTGTCGTACCCCCGCTCCAGCATCTTGGGCAGGGCGATGGTGCCCATCGTCACGACGGCGGCCCCCGAAATACCGGACATGGCGGCGAAAATCACGCAGATCAGGACCGTCCCAATGGCCAGGCCGCCGCGCAGGCCGCCCCACCATTGGTGCATCATGTCGTAGAGGTCATTCGCAACCCCCGACTTCTCAAGCAGGATCGCCATGAACACGAACAGCGGAATGGCCATCAACGTCGGCGATTGCATCGTCTCCCACATCTTGGAGGCCAGCAGGTAAAACCCGATCGGCCCCATTTCGAAATAGAGAAACACCACCGACACGCCGCCCAGAACGAAGGCCAGCGGCGTGCCCAGCATCAGGAAGACCAGAAGGCTTCCGAAGAACAGGATCGTCAGTAGTTCGACGCTCATCTTTGCATCTCCTGCGCGTTTTCCTCGGTCTCGTCCGGGTCACCGGGCTTGCCGAAAATATCATCGGGAACGGGCAGGCCGCGCAGCACGCGGATATCGGCCCAAAGCCGCACAACCCCCTGCAACAAAAGCAGGATCGCGGCGACGGGGATCAGGGCCTTGGTCGGCCACAGGGGCGCTTTCCAGACCGAGTTCGAACGCTCCATGTCCTCGATCGCGTCCGAAGCGATGTCCCACCCCTGCCAGAGCAGGACACCCACGAACAGCAGGAACAGAGGCCATGTCAGCACGTCCAGCAAAGATCGCTGCCGCCGCCGCAGGCGCCCGTAGAAAATATCGACGTTCACATGGCCGCGTTCGGCCAGCAGATAGCCACCGCCGATGATCGCATAGGCGCCGAAGATCAGCGTCGCCAGTTCGGCGGTCCAGATCGTGGGGCTGCCGACGAGATAGCGCATGACGACATCGGCCAGCAGAAGGGCGAAGATGACGAGCACCGCAAGCGATACCCATCGCCCGATAAAACGGTTAACGCGCGTGACGGCGCGGGCGAATTGCAACATGCCGCGTACCTCCTTGAAAAAGGGAATGGGACCGTAAAGACGAAAAGACGGGCAGCCCCGTCAGGGGCTGCCCGCCAATCGAACACCGGGCTTAGACGTAGCCCATGTCCTTCATCAGTGTCCGGTAGACGTCGGCAGCCTTGGCCGCGCGCTCGCCCTTCTGGCCTTCGGTCTCGAGGATCGTGGCCGAGGCATTGGCGAGCATTTCCAGCACGTCGTCGGGCAGCTGCACGACCTCGATGCCCTCATTCGCCACACCTTCGGACAGCGCGATCGCTTCCTTGTGCTGGTATTCCGCCGAGCGCAGGAAGAAGCGCGTGGTGATGATTTCCTCCAGCGCGGCGCGCAGGTCCTCGGGCAGCTCTTCGAGCGCATCGATGTTCATGACGAACGCGTCCGTGGTCTGGGCCAGAACCGGCTTGTAGTGGTATTTGCACACTTCCCACAGCGACATGGATTGCGCGCCGATGGCCGCACCCCAATGCGCGCCGTCCACCACGCCCGAGCTGAGCGACTGGTAGAGTTCGGAGCCCGCGATATATTGCGGCGCGGCCCCTGCGGCGGCGAGGTAATCCAGCATCGAACCCGAGGACCGGATCTTGAGGCCCTGGAAATCGGCGGCGGATTCGATCTTCTTCGACAGGGTCATTTCCGTCGGCAGGACCTTTTCGCACATCAGGTGCACACCGTCGGCGTTCAGTTCTTCGTTGACCAGCGCCTCGACGCCGAGGTTCTTCATCGCGTGTTCCATTTCCCACGCCTGACGCAGGGTGCCGGGGATGCCGTAGACGAATGTCGCGGCCTCGGCCTGGTCGTTGATGTAGGACGGGCTGATCGTGCCCATCGGGACAACGCCCTTGCGCACGATGTTATAGATGTCGGGGCCCTTGGCGAATTCGCCCGCGCCCAGCAGTTCCAGTTTGAACGCGCCTTCGGTCTTTTCCTCAAGCTGCGTTGCGATCACACCGAGGCTGTCGGTGAACGAGCTCGATGCCTTTGGCCAATGCGCCTGCACGCGCCATGTGACCTGGCCCTGTGCCAGTCCGGCACCGACAAGCGCGGGTGTTGCGACGGTTGCCGCTGCGGCGCCGCGCAGCATCGTTCTGCGGTTGATGTTCGCTTTTGTCATGATTTTCTCCCTATGGTTTTTCAGTGTCGGCGCGCCGCTCCACCGGCGTGCCTGCCCCTTGGCGAGGGGGTAATGTCGTGCGCTGATCCTGACCTGTCTCAGGGGAATGCTCAACTAGATTATTGACGGAGCTGGCGATTTGTTTCGCACAGCGGAATTCCGGACCGCAAAAAATGGGGCGCGGTTTCCCGCGTCGGGCCGATTGCGGGGTTTTCGCCGCGCGGGCGCTCTGCCGCGCTTATGCCTTGGACAAACCGGGCGCGATGGGCAAAGAAAGGGGTATGACATCCCGCCCCGATATTCCGCGCGACAGATGCTGAGCGCCGCGCCCCTGACCCGTGATCTGGTTCTGATCGGTGGTGGCCATGCCCATGCGCTGGTGCTGCGCAAATGGGGCATGGATCCGCTGCCGGGGGCGCGTCTGACGCTGATCAACCCCGGCCCGACGGCGCCCTATACGGGCATGTTGCCGGGTCATGTGGCAGGCCACTACAGTCGTGACACGCTCGAGATTGACCTGATGCGGCTCTGCCGTTTCGCGGGGGCGCGGCTGATCCTCGGCCATGCCACGGGCATCGACCGCGAGGCGCGGACGATCCAGGTCGAGGGGCGCGGCCCGGTGGCCTACGATGTCGCGTCCTTCGACATCGGGATCACGGCGGCGATGGATATCAGCGGGTTCGCCGATCATGCCGTGGGGGCCAAGCCGCTCGACCGCTACGCCCGCGCCTGGCGGGGGTTTCGCGATGCCGTGGCGGCGGGCGAGAAACCCGCGCGTGTTGCGGTGATCGGCGGTGGCGTCGCGGGGTGCGAACTGGCGATGGCGATGGCGCACGCCCTGCGCGCAGGCGGGGCCGCGCCGCAGATCACGGTGATCGAGGCGGGGCCGCAGATTTCCGGCGTGGGGGGGCGTGCGCGCGCGCGGCTGCTGCGCGCCATGGGCGATCTGGGGGTCACGGTTCTGACCGGCGCGCGCATCACGGACATCACGGGGGATGCGGTACATCTGGACGGGCAGGAGCCGGTTGCGGCGGCGCTCTGCGTGGGGGCGGCGGGCGCCTTCGCCCATGACTGGATCGCGCGGACCGGTCTGCCCCTGCACGAGGGCTTCATCGTGGTCGAACCCGACCTGCGGGTGAAGGGCTGCGACACCCTCTTCGCGGTGGGCGACTGTGCGCACATGCCTTTCGCGCCGCGCCCGAAGGCGGGGGTGTTCGCCGTCCGCGCCGCACCGGTGCTGCACGACAATCTGCGCGCCGCCCTGTCGGGGGGGCCGATGCGCCCGTTCCGCCCGCAAAAATCCTATCTCAAGCTGATCTCGCTGGGCGACAAATCTGCGCTCGCGGAAAAATGGGGGCTGGCCTTTGCCGCGCCCGCACTCTGGCGCTGGAAAGACCGGATCGACCGTGCCTTCATGGACAAGCTGTCGGAGCTGCCCGCAATGGCCGCGCCCGACCTGACCGGGCCCGTCGCCGAAGGCGTGCGCGACGCAGACCAGCGCACCCCGCTCTGCGGCGGCTGCGGGGCCAAGGTGGGCGGGGGCGTGTTGCGCGCGGCACTTGCGGGCGCGACAGACGGACATCCCGACGTCGTTACCGGAACCGGGGATGATGCGGCGATCCTGCGCCAGCCCGGCGGCGGGTTTCAGGTGCTCAGCACCGATCACCTGCGCGGCTTCGTCGAGGACCCCGTGATGATGACCCGCATCGCGGCGGTGCACGCGCTTGGCGATGTCTGGGCGATGGGCGCCGCGCCGCAGACTGCGCTCTCTACGCTGATCCTGCCGCGCATGTCCGCCACCCTTCAGGACCGCACCCTGCGCGAGATCACCGATACCGCCCGCGAGGTGTTTGCCGCGGCCGGTGCCGCGCTGGTGGGCGGGCATACGACGATGGGGGCCGAGCTGACCGTGGGCTTTACGGTAACGGGCACGCGGGCCACGATGCCTGTCACCAATGCAGGCGCGCGCGCGGGCGATGTGCTGCTGCTGACCCGCCCGATCGGGACCGGCGTGATCCTTGCCGCGCATATGGCCGGGCGCGCGCCGGCGCGGGTTCTGGCCGACACGCTGGAGCGGATGGCCCGGCCGCAGGCGGGTGCTGCGCGGATCCTGTCCGGCGCGCATGCGATGACGGATGTGACGGGCTTCGGCCTTCTGGGTCATGTGCAGGCGATCTGCAGCGCCTCGGGGGTACGGGCCGAGATCACCGGCAGCGCGGTGCCGGTCTATCCCGGTGCGCGGGCGCTGTCCGATGCGGGGGTGGCGTCTTCGCTGTTGCCCGCCAATACCGCGGATGTGGCGGTGACAGGTCTGGCCGATCCGCTGCTTTTCGATCCGCAGACGGCGGGCGGGCTGCTGGCCGCAGTGGCGCCGGACCAGGCCGAGGCAGCCCTGAGCGCGCTGCGCGAAGAAGGCGAGGAGGCAGCGATCATCGGCACGCTGCGCGCGGGCGCGGGGCCGATCACCGTCAGCTGAAGCGGCCCACCAGCGTCCGCGCGGTCGCGGCCAGTGTGCCGGGATCCAGCGCGTCCAGCGCGATGCGCTCGGGGGTGATCTTCGCGCGGGCCTGCGATTTGGCATAGCGCGGATCGTAATGCACCTCCATCAGGGCACGGGCAACCGTGCGCCAGTCGCCCGCCGCCGCCCGCTGCTGCCAGTCCTCGATCACCGCCGCCGCGTGGTAGGGGCGCAAATCGTCGATGCGCGCCACCAGCCTGTCGCGGTCCGCGACCAGATCCGGATAGGCGTCGCCCAGAAACCCCGCGCGCGCGTCCAGCGGCGCGGAGATCTCGACCCGCGGCGCCGCGCACATCGCCGACCACAGGGCAGGGGGGATAATCCGGTCCCCGACACGGCTGCTTTCGCTTTCGATCCACGTCATCCGCTCGGGATCGAGCGCGTCCAGCGCGGCGGCGAGGCGGGATTCAAACATCTTCTGCGCGGGCTGCTCCTCGGACACGGCCCCGAACAGCGACCCGCGATGGGCGGCCAGCTCTTCGAGGTCGATCACCTGCGCCCCGGCGTCGCGCAGATGGTGCAACAGCGCCGTCTTGCCGGTGCCTGTCCCGCCGTCCAGCAGGGTCACCCGGTGCGGCAGCTTGCCCTCGTAGAGATAGCTGTTCACCAGGCCGCGATAGCTGCGGTAGCCCCCCTTGATCAGATGCACCCGCCATCCGACCTGATCCAGAATCGTGGCGAATGCCCCCGACCGCTGGCCGCCGCGCCAGCAATAGACCAGCGGCTGCCACGCGCCGTCGTATTCCGCGAGCGGCCCCTGCAGATGCGCCGCGGCGTTGCGCGCAACCAGCGCGGCCCCGACCTTGCGGGCCAGAAACGGGCTGTGCTGCTTGTAGATGGTGCCGACCTCGGCGCGCTCCGCATCGCTCAGCACCGGCAGGTTGATCGCGCCGGGCACGTGATCTTCGGCGAACTCGGAGGGGGCGCGCACGTCGATGATCGTATCCGCGCCGGTTGCAGCGATCGACCGCAGCGATGTCAGGGAATGGGGTGTCATGGTGTCCTTGCAACCGGCAGCAAACCGTCCTGATGGGCATGTAGCACGCCCCGCGCAAAATCCCCATGGCGGGCGCCACAAATCACGTCTTTCGATTTATACTTGGAGTTGCGATCGTTTCGTATGGATGGGTGAACTCCTCTCAAGGGGCATTTGCCGCGGATTTCCACACCTCGAATGCGTCGTGCCGATGGTAGAGGATGGTGAGTGGGACCGGTAGCACAGCAAGAGCCAGACAACATGGGCGATGCTCTGGGGCGGAGACGATGAGACAGACAACTGGTCGGTATAAATCCCCAGCCGAGAAGGCCAATTCAGAGAACTGCTGGATTTTGCGCTTTCAGTTAAGGTCGTTCGATTGCAGGAACCCTGTGACAACGGAATGCAGCTTGGGTAGAGCACGCTCTGCAACCATGAAATGGGCGCCGTTCGGGATGATTTCATATCGTTTCGTCACGGACCCGAGGCCGGCAAGCAAACGACAGGCATCGGCATGTGTGGATATCGGATCGGCATCCCCACGAACCAGCAACGTCGGAGCGGTAATTCGCGAGCAATCAAAAACCGCTTTGCCACTGAATACACAGCTTAGATCGACCAATGTACCGTTTGGAACCTGAAACCGCTGCCCGGGTTCAGAAGGATCTATGTAGTCAGCGACCATCCTCTCAAGCATACCTTCTGGCCGCCAACTAGGTGTCTCCTGCGGTGGAATTTCAGCGTCCCAACGGCGCCGCAGGTCGTCAAGCGACACCCAGCGATATGCACCGAACTGGCGTTCGAGGTCGTCGGTATCCAGCGGATGCGCAGCCGGAGGAAGCCAGTCGGGGCGCGTCTCGGTCTGCGCATAAAGCGGGGCATAGAGGATCAGCCGACGCACGCGGGCGCGTGCATGATCCGCCATGAACATGCCACAGACCACGCTGCCCCATGATCCGCCCAAGAGATCGGTCTGCCGTGCGCCGGTTTCGGCCAGAACAAAATCCACAGCATCGGATACATCCGTCAAAACTTCCGACGCCCGCGCGTAGGCGCGCGCATCTTCGGCGGGTCCTGCAAAACAGGCCGGGCGTGTTGATCCACCATAGCCACGCAAATCGAGCGCGAAGACCCGGTGGCCGTCCTCAGCCAAACGGTCCATCCAGGACCACCCCGGCAGCGCGGCATCCCACAGCGCGCTGGCGATCGTGGCGCCATGGACCAGCAACAGTGGCGTCGGCCGGACCGCCACACCGGGCGGCGGGCGACGCTCACGCAGATGCAGACGCAGCGCGGGTGTATCCGACGATGCGATTTGGTGCGTAAAGGCTGCGGGCCCTTCAGCACCGGTTGAGACCGCAATCCGGTTCATAGCAGCGACGGCAGAAATGTCACCAGCCCGGGCACCGCTGCGAAAAGGGCCAGACCGAACAGGAAGATCGCAACCACAGGCCAGGCGCTGCGGTATATCTCCTTGAGGCTGGTGTCCTGCGCTGCCCCCTTCAGGGCAAACAGGGTGTAGCCGAATGGGGGCGTTATGCTCCCGATGGTCAGGTTGATCAGGAAAAGCGTCCAGAACCACATCGGATCAAACCCGTATGTGCGGATGATCGGCTCATAGAGCGGGATCGCCAGCAACAGGAAGGCAAACTGGTCTACGAACATGCACAAGATCAGCGGCACAAGCATGAGGATCACAAGCATCACCCAAGGATCGATCGTGAGATCCCCAATGAACGAAATAAGGCCCGCAGTCGCCCCGACAAAGGACAACAACTGTCCAAACAGCTTTGAGCTGGCTACGATCAGCATGATCATCGCGCTGATCCCGACCGATGATTGCAGCGAGTCCCAGATCATCGACAGCGTGAACCGCCGGTAAATGATTGCGGTGATAGCCGCGCCCAGAACGCCGGAGGCTGCCGCCTCTGACGGGGTCGCGACGCCCAGAAGGATCAGCCCCATGACAAAGAAAATCACGATTCCGAATGGGAGTGTGCTGACGATGGCGCGCAGCTTGCCGCCCGGTGTGCGCTCTTCGGCGGCCTGCGCAGGCGGTGCCAGCTTGGGATTCATGCGGATCCGTAGAGCAACGTAACATCCCATGAGGGTGGCCAGCACGACCCCGGGCAGCAGCCCGGCGATCAGCAGCCCAGCGATAGAAACATTGTTGACCAACGACCCGATGACGATGACCAGAAGGCTGGGCGGGATAATCGGAGCGAGCGACGCACCGCCCAGGATGGTGAAATTCGAGAGCCCCTTGTCATAGCCCTTTGCCGTCATCTGCGGCAGCAACGAGCGCCCCAGCATTGCAGCCACGGCAACCGCCGAGCCCGACAAGGCGCCAAAGACGGTCGACAGCGCAATCACCAGGAAATAAAGCCGTCCGCGCATCCCGCCGATCAGCTTGTCCAGCGCGTTCGACAGGACCTCGACAGATCCTGAGCGGAATAGGATTTCCCCCATCAAGATGAAAAGCGGGATGGTCACGAATGTCTCGGACGTGACGGTTTCGTAAATACTGTTGGTAAACAGGCCGAACCCGCGCGGCCCGATCACCAGAAGAACGCCGCCGAAATTCGCAACCAGAAAGGCTGCAAAGACCGGCAGGCCGCAGGCCATCAGCATCAAAAGCACGCCCAGCGACAGCGTCAGTGCCCAATACCATTCCATGTGATTATACCTGTGTTCTGTCGTGACCCAGACGCGACCGATCAAGCGCCAGGGACAGGAATTGCAGGGCAACCAGCGCGAACCCCACCGGAATGAAGAGGAAAATCCACCATTTCGGCACCGCGATCGTGCCCAGAGTCAGAATGCCCGAGCTCATCAGGCGTGCTGTCTCTTGTGCGGCAATCCACGCTACGCCGCCCGAGATCAGTCCGGTAGATAACGCCAGCGTTGTTTCAACGGCCCCGCGAATGCGACCGGGAAGGCTGTCGACCAATATGGTGATGGCCACATGGGTGTTGCGTCGTGCAACCTGTGGCGCTGCCAGCATCAGCGTGGCGCACAGCAGATAGGTGATGGTGTCCCGGCTCCAAAGCGTGGGCGATGCAAAGGCGTACCGCATCACGATCTCCATGCAATACAGGGCCGTGATCGCCAGAAGCAAAAGTGCGCTGATCTGAAAAGCGGCCAGCGTTACCGCGTCAAGAATACGGAACACCGGCGCAAGCATGTGGTGCAGCCGGGAAGACCCGGCTGCGTTGTCGTTGGAAGGACCGGTCATTTTAACGGGTCATGCCGTTGTTTTTGGCCAGCTCGCGCAGATTGGTCGCATCATCGCCGGACACTTCGGTCGCGACTTCCCATACGCCCTCTGCCCAGAGGCGTTCAAATTCGGATGCCTCGGACTCGGAGAAATTGGTCACGGTCATACCATTCGCAAGGAGCCAATCGTATTCCTCGACCTGCAACTCGTCGAAATGCGCTTGGGCCTGTATTTCAAGATCACGCCCGGCGGAGGAAAGTGCCTCCTGTGTGGCGGGCTCAAGTGCGTTCCACGCATCGAGGTTCATGAAGATCATCACCCCGACCTGCCCGAACACCGGGTCCGCCATATAGCTGATGATCTCGTTCCATTTCAGGTCGCGTGCCCCTGTCAGCCCCCACGCGGCGCCGTCAACGGTGCCCCGCTGCAGTGCTGTATAGATATCACTGACCGGCATGTTGAGCGGACTTCCCCCCAGCGCCTTGATCATCGGATGATACGACACCGTGCCCCGGATGATCCGCCCGTCAAGACCCGGCGTACCGGTGATCGGTTCGCGCAGATAATAGCGAAAGCCCTTGGTCCCTGTGGACGGCGCCGAGATCAGCTTCATACCAAGCTTCTGGTAGTGCTCGTCGATATAGTCGATCACGCCGACATCGCGCCGCTTTACCGGATCAACATCGATCGCGTCGATGGAAAGGCCGACGGACGTCGTGCCAGAGTGGTATGCAGGGTGGGTGAACAGCAGGTCAAAAACGCCGGCCTGAACCGGTTGAAACTGCTCGAACGTCGGAACGGCGTCTGGCCCGGTAAAGCTGATGGTCGTATTGCCACCGGTCTTTTCTTCGACCAATGCAATGAATTGCGGGCCGATTTCGCGGTACCAGACGAAGTTGGGCGAGAAGCCCGACAGCATTCGCAGTTCTTCGGCCTGTGCTGCGGGAGCGAATGCCCCGCCACCTGCAAGCCCGGTCGCCGCGACGGCGAGCGCCCGCAAAAAGGATGTGAATTTCCCGGTCATATCGTTTCCCCTCCCAAGGATGGTTGATTGACAACACTTTAAGTTTCGTCACTATTTGTCCCATATGGAACAAAGTCAAGTCCCATATGGGACAATCTGGGAAGGGTGCGATCAAAAACATCGTGACGATGGCACGTAATTTTGTCATCACGCGGAAGCAAAGCGTGACAGAGGACAGGAATGATGACCGAGAAAAAGGATGAGCGTTTTGCCGATGCAATAAACATCCTTGAAGAGAGCGAAATCGGAGCGATCTGGCAAATATGCTTTATCGCCAACAGCTTCACCTTTCCTGTTTATGCAAATTTCGACAAGACACATGGCATTTCCAGAATGGAGTTTGTGGTTCTCTACGTCACGGCACATCGGGCCAATATGATGGCGTGGGAAATCTGTCGGATCACCGGCTTGCCAAGGAACAACATCAGTCGCGGGGTGAAAAAGCTGGAACAAAAGGGGCTCGTTTCCAGAGCCACAGACCCCAATGATGCCCGCCGTTCCCTCCTTAATCTGACCGAAAAGGGGAAGGAACTGTATCGCGAACTTGTCGTGCCATATGCTGACCGCGCAGAAACGGTGCTTTCGCTGCTGGACGATTCTGACCGCGCCGCTCTGACGGATATTACGCTGCGCCTGTCGCGCAAGATAGCCTTGGCAAATATTTCCTAGGGCCAGGCCAACGGGGACTGTTGCGTTAAATTACGACGGCCTCATGGACAACAGCGTTGTAGGCGGGCCTATGCGGCGGCGGGGTCGAACAATCCGTCTATGAACGCGATCTCGCCGGTGACCTCTGATTGTTTGTGATGGATGTGACCGCGTCTGAATATCCTTGAAAAGGTTGTGGAAGCCGCAATTTCGCACTTCAGCACATATTACATAAACTTCATTATCTGCGGCACTGAAGCAGATCAGTGCCCTATTGGGCGACGCGGCGGCAACAGCCGCCAGCCCCTCAGCTCAGCACATCTGCCACGGCGCGCGCCAGCGTGGCCTCGTCCTCGGGGTTCAGCGCCGGATTGCCCGCGCGGTGGCCCCAGATCGACTCGATGACGCGAAACTCGGCATTCGGCATCTGCGCGGTTTCCGCTTCGCTGTCCTCCGGCGTGAAATAGAGGTCCGTTCGCGACGGCATGATGATGCTGCGCGCGGTGATCGCTCCCAGCGCCGCGCCCAGATCTCCGCCAAAGACCGCGTTGTCAGAGATGTCCGAGACCATCCATGTCTCGAGGCTCGCCAGCAGGTCATGGGCGTCGCGCCGCAGGAAATTCGCCTCCCACGAACGCACCAGAAAATCCTCGAGCGACGCAAATCCCGCACCCTGCCACAGACGCTCGCGATAGAACGCCTGGCTCATGGCCCAGCCGGCATAGACGCGCCCCATGGCGCGCAGGCCCTGAACCGGATGCGCGGTGAAATGATCGCCGCGCCAGTGCGGATCGCCGGTCAGCGTAGCGCGGACCCCTTGCAGGAAAACCTTGTTGTGCTCGGAGGTGCGCGCCGATCCGCAGACGGCGACAATGCGCGCGACCGCATCGGGAAACAGCGCGCCCCAGTGCAGCGCCTGCTGTGCACCCATCGACCAGCCATAGATCAGCGCCAGCCGCTCGATCCCGAACACCTCGCGCAGCAGGGCGCGCTGCGCGTGCACGTTGTCCCAGTGGGTTACCAGCGGAAACCGTCCGGGCCCGAGGGGCTGCGCCACGTTCGAAGGCGAGCTCGACAGGCCGTTGCCGAACATGTTCGGGATGACGATGAACCATTTGTCGGGGTCCAGCACCCGCCCCGGCCCGATCAGCCAGTCGATATCCGAATGCTGCGCCCCGTAGGAGGTGGGATAGAGGATCGCGTTCGACCGGTCGGCGTTCAGGGTGCCGTAGGTCCGGTAGGCCAGCCGCGCCGTGGGCAGCGTCATCCCGCGCTGCAGCCTGAACTGCGGCAGATCGAAGGTGCTGTGCGTCACGTCAGGACAACCGCATCAGCAAACCGGCCATCAGCCGCGCCCGCTCGGCCAGACTGTCGACGTGGATGTGTTCGTTCAGCGTATGCAGGTCCGCCCCGCGCACGCCCAGCGAATCAAGCGTCGGAATGCCCATCGCACCGGTGAAATTCCCGTCCGATCCGCCGCCCTGGCTCCGGCCCTGCAGCTCGAAACCCAGCTCCTTGGCGATGTCTTTCGCCACCGCGAAAATCTTGGCCGTGCCGGGGGTGTCGGGGTGCCAGACCGGGCGCGTGACCCCGCGTTCGACTTCGAAAGCGACGCCGTTCACCTCGCCCTGAAGGGCCAGCATGCGTTCCACCCCGTGGTCGAGGTCTTCCTGCTTTTTCGCCATGCTCAGCGCCTCGGCATCGCAGAAGGAGGACACGCAATTCACCCATTGCCCGGCGTGGATCACACCGACGCTGAAGGTGCAGTCGGGGCCGGTCATCTCTTCGATCTCGCCGATCTTGCGGGCCATGGCGGCGATTGCGGATTTACCGTCCGACAGGCGCGCGCCGGCGTGGCTGGGCTGACCGACGGTCCGCAGGTTGAACCGCGCAATCGCGTAGCGCCCGATGGTCACGCCGCCGTCGTCATGGCCCGGTTCGGGCACCAGCACATAGGCGTTGCGCGCGGCCTCCGCCTCGATCAGGTCGCGGGTCGAAGGCGTGCCGACCTCTTCATCGGGGGTAAACAGCACGGTCACGGGCAGCGGAGTCTCCAGCCCCGCCCGCGCAAGCTGGCGGATCGCCTCGAGGCTGATGTAATTGCCACCCTTCATGTCCATGATGCCCGGCCCGTAGCACAGATTGCCCTCGCGCCGGAACGGCAGCACGTCGAGCGTGCCAACCGGATGCACCGTATCCATGTGCCCCGCGATCAGGATGCCCGGCACGCGTCCGCGATCGGGGTGCGGCAGACGCGCGCGCACCGATCCGCCAAAGCCCATGCGCCCCGGAATACGTTCGACCTGCGCGCCCATCGCGGCCAGATCATAGGCCGCCAGATCCATCATCCGGTTCACGGCGGCAGCGTCGAACGTCGGGCTCTCGCATTCGACCCACGGGCGCAGGCCGGCCAGCATCTCGTCGGTATCGAAAGGTAATTCTAGCGGATTCATCTGTATCTTCCCTTCAGCTGGCCAACCGGCGTTCCACGATACGCGCCATCACCGACGCCCCCACCGGCAACACTTCGGGATCCAGAAAGAAGCTGGGGTTATGCAGACCGGTGGTGCCGGAGTGGCCGATGCGGCAATAGGCACCGGGCACGACCTTGAGCATATCGGCGAAATCCTCCGACCCGGTGGCGGGTTCGTCCGTGCCGCTGATCTTGTCCTTGCCGACGATGTCGGCCGCCGCCTCCATATAGGCCTCCGACAGATCCGCGTCGTTCATCAGCACGTCGAAGATGTTGCGCAACTCGATGTTGATCTCGACCCCGTAGGCGGTGGCAAAGCCCGCGCAAAGCGCGCGCATCCGGTCCTCGGCGATGTCGCGCACCTCGTCCTTGAAATAGCGGATCGTGCCCGCAAGCTTGGCGGTATCGGGCACCACGTTATAGGCCGATCCGGCGTGGATCTGCGTCACCGACAGCACGCAGGTATCCAGCGGCGGCACGTTGCGCGACAGGATCGTCTGAAGATCGCCCACAAGGCTCGATGCGATGATCAGCGGATCGCGCGATTGATGCGGCATCGCCGCATGGCTGCCCTTGCCCTGCACGGTGATGTCGAAAAACGAGGCCCCCGCCATCGCCGCGCCCTTGCAGATACCGACGGTCCCCGGCTCTCCGTTCGGGGAGTTGTGCATCCCGTAGACTTCGTCGCAGGGGAACCGGTCGAACAGCCCGTCCGCCAGCATCCCGCGCGCGCCGCCCAGACCTTCTTCGGCGGGCTGGAAGATCAGCACGGCAGTCCCGGCGAAATCCCGCGTCTTCGCCAGATGCTTGGCCGCGCCCAGCAGCATGGTGGTATGGGCGTCGTGGCCGCAGGCGTGCATCACGCCGGGGTTGGTCGAGCGATAGGCGAGGTTGGTTTCCTCTTCGATGGGCAGCGCGTCCATATCGGCGCGCAGACCGATCCGGCGGTCGCCCGCGCGGCTGCCCTTGATGATCCCCACGACGCCGGTGCCCGCGATGCCGGTGTGCACCTCGTCCACGCCGTAGGATTTCAGTTTATCGGCCACCACGCCCGAGGTGCGGTGTTCGGTGAACCCGATCTCGGGATGCGCGTGCAGATCCTTGAAGATCTCCTCCAGCTCGGTGGTGCTGTCGGCGATGATGGGCATGATATTCATGTAAAGCTTTCTCCGGTGTTACTCTGCGGCCTCGGCGAAAGGCCGGAAATTCGCGAAATCCCAGTGGCGACCGGGTGCGGCGGCGATCAACGCCTTGGTATAGTCCTGCTGCGGCGATCCCAGCACCTGTGCGGCGGGGCCGTATTCGACGACCTGCCCGTGCTGCATCACCAGCACATCGTCGCAGACCTGCGCCGCGACGCCGAGGTCATGGGTGATGAACAGGATGCCGAGGCCCAGACGCTCCTGAAGCTCGGCCAGCAGTTCGAGAACCTGCGCCTGTACGGATACGTCGAGCGCCGATACCGCCTCGTCCGCGACCAGCACATCGGGGTCCATGGCCAGGGCGCGGGCGATGGCGATGCGCTGGCGCTGCCCGCCCGAGAACTGGTGCGGGAAACGGTCGACGGCGCTCGCCGGCAGGCCAACCAGTTCCAGCAGCTCGCGCGCGCGCTTCATTGCCGCGTCGCGGGGCACGCCGAAGTTCAGCGGGCCCTCGATGATCGACTGCCCGATCTCGATGCGCGGGTTGAGCGAGCGCATGGGATCCTGGAAAACGATCTGGATATTCTTGCGCTGCGGCTTCAGCTCCTTCTGGCTGAGATGGGCGATATCCGTGCCGCCCACGCGGATCGCACCCGATGTGGGATCGATCAGCCGCATGATGCAGCGCGCCACCGTGGTCTTGCCCGACCCGCTTTCGCCGACGATGCCCAGGGTACGGCCCTTGGGGATGGTGAAACTGACGTTCTGCGCCGCCTTCACTTCGCGCCCGCGTCCGAACAGGCCCGCGCCGCCGTAGGTTTTGCAAAGGTCGTCCGCCTCCAGCACGATGTTGTCCGAAGTCCGCGGCCGCTCCATCCGCGGCACCTGGCTTGGCACCGCGCTCAGCAGGTCGCGGGTATAGTCGGTCTGCGGCTTCCGCAGCAGGTTGTCGACGCTCTGCGTCTCCATCACCTCGCCCAGCTTCAGAACGGTCACATCGTCGGCGATTTCCGATACCACGCCCATATCGTGGGTGATGAACAGAACCGCCGCGCCCTGTTCCTCGCGCAGCTCGCGAATCAGATCGAGGATCTGCGCCTGCGTGGTCACGTCCAGCGCGGTCGTCGGCTCGTCCGCGATCAGAAGCTGCGGACGCATCACCAGCGCCATCGCGATCATGATGCGCTGGCGCTGCCCGCCCGACAACTGGTGCGGAAAACTGCGGTACATCTTGTCCACGTCCGGCAGGTGCACCTGCTCCATCATCTCCTTCACGCGGGTGCGCCGCTGCGACTGGGACATGTCGGAGTGGAACTCCAGCACTTCCTCGATCTGCTGGCCCACACGCGCGACCGGGTTCAGCGCCGTCATCGGCTCCTGAAAGATCATCGACATCGACGTGGCGCGCAGGTTGCGCAGCCGCGACTGCCGCGCCCCCAGCAGCTCCTCGCCCTTCAGCTTGATCGACCCCGCGATGGGTTTCAGCACCGGCGGCAACAGACCCATGGTCGCCAAGGCGGTCAGCGATTTGCCCGACCCGCTCTCGCCGACCAGACAGGTGGTCTGGCCGGGCTCGATGCTCAGGTTCAGGCCCTTGACGACCTGGCTGTCCGCATCGCCGTTCAGCGCGATGCGCAGGTCCTTGATATCCAGAAGGCTCATCTTTCGATTCCCCGCTTTGCCATGCGCGGATCCAGCGCGTCACGCACTGCATCGCCCAAAAGGTTGATGGACAGGATTGTCACCGACACGACCAGACCGGGCCAGAGCACGATGCCCGGGTTGATCTGGAAATAGATCCGGCCCTCGGCCATGATGTTGCCCCAGCTCGGTGTCTCGGGGTTGATGCCCGCGCCAAGGAAACTCAGGATCGCCTCGGTCAGGATCGCACTGGCGCAGATATAGGTGCCCTGAATGATCAGCGGCGCGATGGTGTTGGGCACCAGATGCCGCCGCATGATCAGCCAGGTGGGTGTGCCCGCGGCAATCGCCGCCTCGACATAGGGTTCTTCCCGCGCCGACAGCACCAGCGACCGGACCAGCCGGATCACCCGTGGCACCTCGGGGATGGTGATCGCCACCAGCACCGTCCAGAGGCTCGCGCCCCAGAGCGACACGATGGCGATGGCCAGCAGGATCGACGGGATCGCCATCAGGCCGTCCACCATCCGCATCAGCACCGCGTCGAGCCAGCGGATGTATCCCGCCAGCAGGCCGAACAGCAGCCCCAGCACCACGGCGAAAATCGCCGCCGCGATCCCCACGACCAGCGATATCCGCCCGCCGTAGATGATCCGCGAAAACAGGTCGCGCCCGTAGGCATCGGTGCCCAGCCAGAAATCCTCGCTCGGCGGTTTCAGACGCACCGACGGCGACAGGCGCACCGGATCGTGCGGCACGACCCAGACGGCAAACAGCGCCGACAGCACGATCACCACGAGGATCGCGGTAGCAAGTGTCACCAGCGGACTGGAAAACACGATCTCGCGGGCGCGCCCCAGCGGCGACACACGGACAGGAACGAGAGCGGAAGCGGATTGATCGGTCATGAATAACGGATCCTCGGGTCAAGCAGCACATAGGCGATGTCGATCAGCAGGTTGATGACGACATAGATAAGAGAGGCGAGCAGGATGACCGCCTGAATGACCGGATAGTCCCGGCTCAGCACGGCATCGACCGTCAGACGGCCCAGCCCCGGCAGGTTGAACACGGACTCGGTCACGACAACGCCCGAAATGATCAGCGCGAAACCGATGCCGATCACCGTGATGATCGGCACAGAACAGTTGCGCAGCGCGTGGCGCATCAGCACCTTTCGTTCCGGCAACCCCTTGGCGCGGGCCGTGCGCACGTAATCGTCGCCCAGAATTTCCAGCATCGAGGTGCGGGTGATCCGCGCGATCAGCGCGATATAAAGCAGCGTCAGCGTCAGCGTCGGCAGGGCGATGCGGTGGAAGAACGGACCGACACCCTCGCCGATGGGGCGGAACCCCTGCACCGGAAACCAGCCCAGCTGCATCGAGAAGAGCGAAATCATCAGATAGCCGATCACGAAGACCGGCACCGAAAAGCCCAGCACCGACAGCAGCATCACGAAGCGGTCGATCAGCGTGCCCTGCTTCCACGCCGCGATGACACCCAGCGGTACGGCGATGATGACGGACAGGATGATGGTGGTCAGCGCAAGGCTGATGGTCGGCTCCATCCGGTCGGCGATCAGTTCCAGCACCGGTTTGCCGGACAGCACCGACGTCCCGAAATCGCCGCGCAGCAGATCGGTGATCCAGTTCAGGAACTGCACCAGCAAGGGATCGTTGAGCCCCAGCGAGGTGCGGATCGCCTCGAGCTGTTCGGGCGTCGCGGTATCGCCGGCGATGATTGCTGCGGGGTCACCGGGCGTCAGCCGCAAGAGCAGGAACACGAAAAGCGCGACAAACCCCATGACAGGGATCGCGGCAAGAATACGCTGCACGATGTAGAGGACCATGAGAACGGACCTTTCGGGTCAGGAATTTTCATTGATGGGCCCCGGCCCCCGTCGCAGGGGGCCGGGACTTGGCGTCAGTTCTTGGTGATGTTCCAGAACAGCGGCGCGGGCGCGTCCAGCACCCCTTCGAGGGAGTTCGACCATGCGGTCGGCACGAAGTACTGGCCGATCGGCGCATAGATGCCTTCCTCGTAGGCGATCTTCTGGATTTCCGCGGCAAGCTCTTTCTGCTTTTCGAGCGAAGTCGAGGTTGCGTATTCCGTCCGCAGTTCCTCAAGCTTCGGCACGTCTGGCCAGCCGAACCAGCCCCCGGCGGTACCCTTGCCGTTGACCATGTTGTTGACCAGCGGGTTGAACACGTCGGCACCCACCCAGTTGGTCATGAACATGTGCCAGCCGCCCTCGTCGATGGGCGCCTGGGATGCACGGCGGCCGACCAGCGTCTGCCAGTCCATCGCCTGCAGATCGACGGTAAAGCCCGCGTCACGCATCGCCTGCGCGATCACCACCGGCTGCGAGCGCAGCGAGGCAACGTCGGTCGGGTGCATGACAACGATGGGCGTGCCATCGTATCCGGCTTCTTCCAGCAGCGCCTTGGCCTGCTCCATGCCGTTGCCCTCGACCAGCGTTTCCGAGCCGACGTCAGTGGCCAGCGGCGTGTCACAGACGAACATCGCACCGCAGATCTTGTAGAGATCGGGTGTACCGACCAGCGCTTCGAGCACGTCCTTCTGGTTCACCGATGCAATCGCGGCCTTGCGGACCAGCGGGTTGTCCATCGGTGGGTTCAGCGTGTTCGGGCGCATGATCGTCTGGAAGCCGAGCGCGTTGAGGTTCTTGACCGTCACGTCGGGGTTCGCCTCGAGGATCGGCAACAGGTCCGATGGCGGCTGCTCCCAATAGTCGATCTCGCCGGCCTGCAGCGCGTTCAGCGCGGTCTGGTCATCGGCCATCACGACCCATTCGACACGGTCCACCTTCACGACCTTGCCACCGGCGGCAAAGCTTGGCGGCTCGTCGCGCGGAACGTAGTCTTCGTTTTTCTCGTACACCGCGATCACACCGGGCTGGTATTCATCCGCGACCCATTTGAACGGGCCCGACCCGATCTGCTCCGGGATCGCCTCGGTCGATGGTGTCTCTGCCAGACGCGCGGGCATGATGAATGGCACGTTCGACGACGGCTTTGCCAGACTGTCGATCACCAGACCGTAGGGTTCCTTCAGCTTGATCACGAACTGGTTGGGCGCATCGCCCTGCATCATGTCCTCGACGAAGGACATCAGCACCTGGCCCATGCCGTCGCGTTCGCCCCAGCGCTTGATCGACGCGGCGACATCCGTGCCGGTCACATCCGCGCCGTCGTGGAATTTCAGACCGTCGCGCAGGGTGAAGGTATAGGTCAGCCCGTCCTCGGACACTTCATGGCTGTCGACCATCTGCGGCTGCGGCACCAGATCGCTGTCCAGCGCATAGAGCGTGTCGAAGATCATGTAGCCGTGGTTCCGGCTCATGTAGGCGGTGGTCAGGATCGGGTCGAGAACCCGCAGATCCGAGTGCTTCACGGCGCGCAGCGTCTGCGCGTCCAGTCCGCCCGCCAGCAGGGCAAAGCCCGCAAGCGCCGCGCTGAACAGAGACATTCGGAATGTCCCCTTCGGCGTGGATTTCATATTCAGAAAATTCATGTCGTAACTCCCTTGGATGTTGGTGTCTTCACGGGGCTTTTGCCCCTTTTATCGTCTTGGCCTTCTGGTCTGTCTGTCGGGTCTCCTTCTTGTTTCATACACGCACCGCCCGATCAGGCGGCGGTTTTGGGGTCGAACACAGGGCCCAGCGGCTCCAGCCGCATGCCGGGGGCAAGATTGGTGAAAGGCAGGCTCGCCGGGCTGACCGGCATCGGGCCGGGGGCCGTGCAGGTCAGGATCGTCTCGGCGATACCGTCGAAATCGGCACGGAAATGCACCGAGCTCTTGTTGACGAGGATCGCCTGCGCCTCGGGCTCGATCCCGACAAAGCGGTACATCTCGCGGTCGGCCATCTGCGCCTTGTGGGTCGTCACCACCACCCGCACATCGCCGATGCGCAGGCAGGCGGACGGGCCCATGTCCAGAGGCGCCCCGCCGTAGAACGGCCCGTTCGCCACCAGCTTGCCGTCCGACAGGGTTTCGACCGTGAAACTCCCCTCGAAAGGGGCGTCGCCCGCGATGCCGGAAAAGCCACCCAGCGCGAGGGTGATCTCGGCCCCCTGCCCCGCCGCATGGGCCGCCGCCGCCGCCCGCGGATCGACCATGTTGCCGAGCGCCGCGCGCTGTGCGTTCTGCGCGACCAGCGCGCGCAGCATGCCCGTCGTATTGCTGTCCCCGCCCGCGCCGGGATTGTCCTGCGTGTCCGCGATCACCACCGGCTTGGTCGCCGTCCGCGCGATGCGCATCGCCTCGATCACGCCCGCCTCGGGCTCGAATGTCTCTCCGGCCAGCGCGGGTTCTGCATCCAGAACCGCCTGTTCGATCCGGTCCGCCGCGGCCTCGGCCCGCGTCGGGCCGTCGGCGTAACAAACCACGGTCGGGCCACAGCCCGGAAAATCCGCCGCCGGAAAACCGAAGAAGAAAGACGTGCTGGCAACGCCGCCCCCTTCCAGCCCGGCGACCAGATCATAGATCCCCTTGGCCGGCTCGGCCCGGGTGCTCTGCCACGCGATGGGCACCAGAAACGGCAACCGGCGGAACGCCTTCGCGAAGGGCGCGCCGCGCGCCATCAGCGCGTCCAGCTGCG
This sequence comes from Sulfitobacter sp. HNIBRBA3233, assembly GCF_040149665.1. Lineage (NCBI taxonomy): Bacteria > Pseudomonadati > Pseudomonadota > Alphaproteobacteria > Rhodobacterales > Roseobacteraceae > Sulfitobacter > Sulfitobacter marinivivus. The sequence goes on from NZ_JBEFLP010000009.1 coordinate 29,211, forward strand.
TCGCCGCGCGATAGCCGGTATCGGCCATGTCCACATGCGGATAGGTGCGAAAGCCCACCAGAACATCCGCCGCCTCGCCCATCGCTTCGGTGATGTTGCCATGCAGGTCCAGCGACGCGGCGATCGGCACATCGGGGCCGACGGTCTCGCGCACCCGTCGCAGCAGCGCGCCCTCCCCGTCATCCTCGTGTTCCGCGACCATGGCGCCGTGCAGATCGATCAGCACACCGTCCAGCGGCCCTGCGGCGGCAATGCCGGAAATAATATCAGCTGTGATGCTTTCGTAGGCATCTCGCGACACATGAGCCGACGGAATCGCCCCCGCCCAGAGGATCGGCACCATTTCCCAGCCGGCTGATTCGCCAAATCTCACCGCGCCGCCGATGCCCAGATTGATGTCGCGCCCCCGCTCCAGAACCGCCGCGCCGCGCACGAGGGGCATGTATCCACCCCCCTGAACAAAGTCCTCCATACGCGCCTTGGTAGGCGCGAAAGTGTTCGTTTCGTGCAAGAAACCGGCAAGCGCCACGCGCTTCGACATTAGTTTTACCCCCGTTTTCGTCGACCGGATGCGATGCAACGGCGCCCCTTCGACGATGGATCAAAGTATTGCCAGACAATACAACGGCATCGTATAGAAAGCGTAGGACGGACGCTTACTCTGCGTCAATGGCGCAGCTACCGGAGGGCCCGTATGTCCCGCAACACGACCCGTGCCGAACCCGGCAAACGCGCCCCGACCGCCGAGGACCGCGCCAACCCGCTTTTCGTCCGGTCCGTGGAAAAGGCAACGGCGGTTCTGTCTGCCTTCCACCACGCCAACGGGCCGCTGACCCTGACCGACATCGCAAGCCGCGCCGGGATCGACCGCAGCGCGGCACAACGTATGGTGCACACCATGCGCGCGCTGCGCTACATCGACAGGGACGCGGACGGTCACGGCTTTGTGCCCGGCGTGCGCTTGCTCGATCACACGCTCGACTACCTGCGCCTCAATCCGCTGGTGCGACAGGCCACCCCGGTGTTGCAGGAGCTGCGCACGGAGGTCCGCGAGCGGGTGGATTTCTCGCTCTTCGACGATTTGCGCGTCATCTACGCGATCCGTCTGCAAACCAAACGCCAGACCTTCAATGCCTCCATCGTAGGCCACAGCGTGCCCACCTTCTGCACCTCCGGCGGGCTGGCGATCCTCGCGCGGCTGCCGCAGGACGCCGCGCGCGACATCGTCGAACGCTCGGACCGCAGGCCGTTCACACCCCATACGCTAACCGAGGTGGACCAGATCATGGAGGCCATCGAGGAAACCCGCGAACGCGGGTTCGCGCTGACCATCAGCCAGATCCTCGCCGGTGAAATCGCGATGGGCTTTGCCATTCTCGATGCGCATGGTGCGCCGGTGGGGGCGATCCATATCGCGGGCACTCTGGCGGAATGGACACCCGAGGATTTCGCCGCCCGCGCCGCACCTCTGGGCCAGCAAGCGGCTCGTGCGCTCAGCAAATACTGATTTCATACAGGAGCTTTCCATGGACACCCTTACCCTGCCCGGCCTTTCCGGCCCCGCCAGCATTTCCATCGACACATGGGGCATGGCGCATATCCGCGCTGCATCCCCCCGCGATGCGTTCTTCCTGCAGGGGTTCAACGCCGCCCGTGACCGGCTGTGGCAGATCGATCTGTGGCGCAAGCGCGGCCTTGGCCTTCTGGCCGCAGATTTCGGCCCCGGCTATCTGATGCAGGACCGCGCCGCGCGGCTGTTTCTCTATCGCGGGGATATGGCGCCCGAATGGGCCGCTTACGGCGAGGACGCAGAGGATATCTGCACCGCCTTCGCCCAAGGCATCAACGCGGGTGTCGATCTGGTGCTGGATGGTACATGGCCCCTTCCCCCCGAATTCGCCGTGTTAGGGACGAAACCGGCCCATTGGGCCCCCGAGGATGTGGTGCGCATCCGCACCCACTGCCTGTCGCGCAACGCCGCGTCGGAACTTGCCCGGATGCAGGTCCACCGCCTTGCCGACGCCGAAACCGATCTGCTGCGCGTGCCCCTGTCGCCCCCCGTCCCCGCGCAGGAGTGGGAGACGATGTCGGACGCCGAGCTGCCGCCCGATGCACTGGCCGTCTATGAACTGGCAACCGCCCCCGTCACGTTCCAGCACGACCGCCTGAACGCGACGCTGGAGGAGGCGCATCTGTGGGCCGCCGTCGATGCCCGCAAAGCGGTCCAGCGGGCCGCGCCCTCCATGGAGGGATCGAACAACTGGGCAATCGCCGGATCGCAAACCGACAGCGGCCGCCCGATCATGGCCAGCGACCCGCACCGGCTGCACGCCGCGCCCTCGCTGCGCTATATGGTGCACCTCAGCGCGCCGGGGATGGACCTGATCGGCGCGGGCGAACCTTCGTCGCCCGGGATCATGGCGGGCCACAACGGCACCGCGGCCTTCAGCCTGACGATCTTCTGTGCCGATCAGGAGGACGTATTCGTCTACGATCTGGCCAAGGAGGGCCGCGCCTACCGGACCACCGACGGCACCGAGGAGTTCACCGAACTGACCGAGACTTTCGCCGTCAAGGGCGCGCCGGATCAGTCTCTGACACTGGTGTTTTCGCGTCATGGACCGGTTGTCTACAGCAACGGCACGTCGGCTGTCGCGGTCCGCACCGTCTTTACCGATCCCGGCACGTCGCCCTATATGGCCAGCCTCAAATCCATGCGCACGACCAGTGTGCCGGCCTTCCGCGAAGCGCTGAAGACCTGGGGCGCGCCGTCGGTCAACATGGTCTATGCCGACATCACCGGCGACATCTGCTGGCAATCCGCCGCCTATGTGCCGCGACGCAACGGGTGGCGCGGTCTGGCCCCCGTGGCGGGCGACGGGCGCTTCGACTGGCAAGGTTACATGACCGCCGCCGATCTGCCGGCCATCGTCAATCCCGACCGGGGGTTCGTGCATACGGCAAACGAAATGAACATCCCCGACGGCTGGGATCACGCGGCTGACCCTGTCGGTTTCGAATGGTTCGAGGACGGGCGCGCGACCCGCATCGCCGATGTGATCGCCCAAGGCGGCGCGCGCGATGTGGCGGGCAGTTGCACACTGCAATGCGACAGCTTTTCCGCGCCCGCGCTGGCGCTGTGCAAGATGCTGCCCGACACCGCCCCTGCCCCGGCGCGCGACCTGCTGCGCGGCTGGGACGGCCACGCGCGCGTCAACTCCGCCGCGGCGCTGTTGTTCGAACACTGGCTGTCGGATTTCCTGCGCCCTGCCCTGCTCGACCGTGTGACAGACGACCCTGCCCTGCGGGCCTACCTGACCCCCGGAAACATCCCGACGGTTGCGCGCCTGCTGGACGGCCAGCACCCCGGGCTTGCGCAGCGCGCGGGCCTCGACCGCGACGGCCTGCTGGCCGAAACCCTTGCCGCCGCGTGGGACGCGACCTGCGCGCGCTTCGGCGACAATCCCGCCGACTGGCGCTGGGGCGATCTGCACAAGGGGTATTTCGACCACGCTCTGACCCCGCTGGGAGGGACACATGACGTCGGGCCACTGGCCACTGCCGGCTCCAGCACCACGGTGATGATGGGCCACTACGAGGCGCGCGATTACCATGTGCGCAACGGCGCCTCGGTGCGCATGGTCGTGGACGTGGGCGCCTGGGACAAGAGCGTCTGGATCAACGCGCCGGGTCAGTCCGGCCTGCCCGGTCATCGCCACTACGACGATCTGGCCCCGCTCTGGGCCGAAGGGCGATACGTCCCGATGCTCTATTCGGCCGCCGCGGTGGATGCGGCGACCGAAACGCGGATCGACCTAGTCCCGCAAGGGGTTTAGCCCGCACCACTGCGCGATGAACAAGGCCAGCACCACCGTCAGATCGCGCACCGATTGCAGGTCCACGCGCTCGTCGAACCCGTGGATGTTCTGCGCGCGCGGCCCGATGCAGAAAGCAGGAATGTCGTAGTAAAGACCGTAGAACCTTGTGTCGGTCAGGGCCGTCATCTTGGTCTCCTCGATCTTGCTGTCAGCCCCGAAAACCTGCGCGTGGGCCGCGCGCATAACGTCCAGCGCCGGGTCCGCGTCCTCGCCCAACACATAACCTTCGGCCTGGAACCCGTTCCACACGACCTCGGGCGGGCTGTTGGACAGGAACGGATGGTCGCGCGCGGCGGCGGCGACCCGTGCCTCGATCTCGGCGCGGGCTTCGGCCAGATCCTGCCCCGGCAGCACGCCCATCCGGCAATCGATGTCGCACCAGGCAGGCACGCTCGACGCCCAGTCGCCACCGGCGATCTTGCCCGCGTTGAAGTTCAGCGGATGCGGCACATCGGCGTAGACTGGATGGTCGGCGGCGCGGGCGTTCCATTCCGCCTCCATCTCCTGCAGGGCGCGGATCATGTCGTATCCCGCGAGGATCGCGTTAGACCCTTCGCCCGCGTGCGAAACATGGACCGGCTTGCCGCGCACCCGCAGCCGGAACCACAGCGCGCCCACCTGCGCGCGGTTGATCGTCAGCTCGGACGGTTCGGGCAGCACGGCAACGTCCGCGCGGTATCCCCGCTGCAACGTCGACAGCGCACCGAGGCCGGTGGATTCCTCTTCGATCACGGACTGGAAATGCACGGTCGCCGCCGGTTCAAACCCGGCCGCGCGCAATGCGTCGAGCGCGAAAAGCGCGGCAACGGTTCCGGCCTTCATGTCCCCTGCCCCGCGCCCGTACATCCAGCCCCCTTCGATCACCGGCTCGAAAGGCGGATGCGTCCACATGTCGGAGGGCCCGGCAGGCACCACGTCGAGATGCCCTTGCAGGATCAGCGACCGGCCCTTGGTCTCGGACGGATGGTGGCTGCCCACGACGCTGCGCGCGCGGGAGAAATCACCGTCGATCGGTCCGAACCCGGGGAGGTGTTCGAGATCCGAGAGGTGGATTGTCCAATCGTCAACCTTGTATCCGCGATCACGCAGGGCATCGGCCATGTAATCCTGCGCCGGTCCTTCCTCGAACCGCAGGCTGGGAATGCGCACGAAATCCGCGAGGAATTTCGTCTGCGCGTCAAAGCCGTCGTGAACCGCTTTGGTGATCGCGGTTGCGGCGTCAGTGGAAAGCGGCGGGGTGGCGTCCGGGGATGTCATGGCGGTGCTCCTGTTATGGGTAACGCCGCCATCTTGGTCTTTTCTGACCCAGCGTCAATCGCGGCGTCAGAAGCGAAAAATACCTAAAGTACTGAAAAATATATACTTTAATTTTCAAGCGGGGTTACCCATGGGTAACCAGCCCGGTTTTCGGGCGGCAGAGCGGTTACCCATGGGTAACCGCTCCACCCTGCCCCGCGCCCGCGCAACCGGTTACCCATGGGTAACCGCCTAGCGGATGCGCGGGCCTTTCAGCACGTTCTCGAAGGCGCGCACGGCCTCTTCCAGCAGATGCTTGGGCGCGGTCGCGTAATCCTGCGCGCTGACGATCCGGCATTCGCCATCCCGCGCGGTGACCTTGGTCTTGCCGACGTAGAATTCGAATTTCTGCTTGGGCTCGGCGCTGTCCTTCTCGGGCTTTGCGCGGGCCTTCTGCGCTGTAACGAAAGCGGCAAGCGCCGTATTCTGCGCCTCGGCGGTATCACAGCGGGACAGCTCCGCGCGCAGGGCATCCGCGTCCTCTTCGGAGGAGATCGCGCGGGCAACATCCACACCCAGATTACGGGCGACGGCCTTGGGGAATTTCAGGTCGTCCCCGACTGCGACCAGCAGGAAGACGAAGCTGCGGATGTAGGACCGCTTGGTCTTGTGCAGCGCGGCGTAAAGCCGGTTCACCAGCTCCACCGGATCGGTTTCGTCGACGCCGCTGTCGCGGGCGGCGGTAATGGCAACCTGCGCCATCTCGGCAAAGGTCAGATCCTCGCGGACCACGTTCTCCTCGACCATATCGACATAGCGCAGCATCCGGTCGGCGGCCCCGCGCTCCACCCGCGCGATCACCGTGGCGAAACGGTCCTCGCCGGTCTCGGCGTAAAGCTGGGCGAGCGCGGTCAGGCGGCGCCAGCCCTTCTTGATCTGGTAGACGCCGTCACCGTCGACATAGACTTCGACCGGCTCTTTCTGACCGCGCTCGCGGATCGAGGCCTTCAGCTCATCCATCTCGTCCGAGCGCGCGACGGCGTCCAGCTCCATCCGGTCGCGGGGCAGGTCGGTCGTCGCCACTTCGGCCAGCGGAATGTTGACCAGCAACCGGCCTTCTTCCTGTGCCGTGCGGTATTCCTTGGCGTCCTCGGCATTCTGGCGCCGTTGGGCGACCTTGGCGTTGGTGGCTTCGGTCAGGTTCTCGGCGGTATCGCGCACGGCGGCCCCCATGGGACCGGGCGTGCGGGGGCGGCGCGACTTGGGGGTTTCGGGCTCTACCGGCGCGAAGCCGAACTTGTTGCTATTTGCCATCGGTCTTCTCCTGCTTGTCGGTGTTGCGTTTCCACGCGGCCAGAACCGTCGCGTGGAATTCCTCGTAGGCGCGGTCGAAACTCTGCCGCGCGCGCTTCCATGTCTCTCGCGTCATCTGGCGGTAGTCCTGCTCGTAGACCGACATCTGGAAGCGGCCCGACTGTTCCACCGCGCGCGTCATCTCGATCGGGTGGGCGCAGACATCCGCGCCAAAGACATTGCGGAACGCGTCCATCATCGCGGCGTGCAGGGGGTTCGCGCTCTCAAAGCGGGTCATCAACAGGCGGATATCGGAAAACCGTTTCGGAAGCGTGATACCAGCGTCCGCCGCAACACCGGCGAAGCCGTCCGAGATGTCGGCCATCGCATCGCCGAGCTGGCCCAGGTAGCTGGTGGTGCTGTCGTATTCCCAATAGCCGGGCCCGGACGGGATATAGAGAATATCCGCCGCGAAGGCCGCGTTCAGCGACTGGTAGCCGATTGCGGGGGGGCAGTCGAAAATGATGATGTCGTATTGATCGTCCGGCAACTCGTCGAGGTAGCGGGCGACGCAGCCGAAGAAGCTCCACGCCTTGTGCAGCGACCGGTACTGCGCCGAGGCGAATTCAACGAAGGCCGCGTTGGCACAGGACGGGATGATGTCGATGGTGGGCCAGCAGGTCGGCTGGATGAAATCCTGTACCCGCTGCGCCCCGATGGCACGGACATCGTCGGGCAGCTCGTCCGAGGACGGGTAGGGGCAATCGTCGGGGTCATCGTAGCTTTCCATGATCCGATCCGCCTCGCGGCACAGATCGCGGCACATGATGCCCCAGACGGTGTTCGTTTCCTTCACCTCGACGATGCCCATGGAATGGGTCAGCGTGGCCTGCGGGTCGAAATCCACGCAGAGCACGCGGTAGCCGTCCAGGGCGGCGGCATTGGCCAGATGCTGGGCGACTACCGTCTTGCCGACGCCGCCCTTGAAGTTGCTGACCGCGACCCGCATGGCGCGGCCCTTGGCGCGTTCGGGCATCAGCGTCTTGCCACGGAACCGGACGCGGCGGCGCAGCTCGTTGATCTCTTCGAGCGTGAACCAGCGCTGGCGTCCGTCGTCCTCGGTCTCTCCCTGCGGGAGCGAAGGGTCGTCGGCCAGCTTCTTGCGCAGGGTGTCGGCGGGGACATCGAACATGAACTGGCTGATCTCCCAGATCGAGAAGGGCCGCAGCGCCTTCACCTCTCCGGGAGAAAACGTCGCCTTGCGCACCGCGCTTTGCTGGGCAAGGCTGCGTTCGTTCATGTTCAGA
>NZ_JBEFLP010000010.1 GCF_040149665.1 Sulfitobacter sp. HNIBRBA3233
CAACCTGCATATCATGCATCTCATAGAGTGCATCATGTGCAGCAAGCCGTGAAATAAATGAAGTTTTCGCAGGTCTTTTCCGACCTTATGCTGTTGCAAACGTAGCTGCCGCGGTCGCTATGGCCGGAAAACAGGGAATATCATGACTGAAAATGAATGCGAAAAGCTGCATTTAACTCAGGATCTATGTTGGCCGGGGGGCCGCCGGATCGCCGTCGTGTTCAACCTCGCCTACGAGATGTGGTCGCCCGGCGTCACCTCGGGTGTCGGTCCGATGGGCAACATGCTGGCAGACGGTCTGTTCGACCCTAATGCCGACAGCTACGGGCGCTACAACGCCACCCACGGCATCCCGCGACTGGTTTCCATCCTTGAGCGCCACGACATTCCTGCCACGCTGATGACCTCCGGTCTAGTGGCCGAAGCCTTTCCAGAGCGATTGCGCGCCTATGCAGAACGGGGACATGATATCGTTGGGCACGGGATGGCTCAGAACATGGTCTTCCCGACCCTGTCCACGCAAGACGCGCTGCATTCAGTCACCCGCACGACCGAGCTAATCGAAGCGGCGATTGGCCAGCGTCCTGCGGGTTGGATCAGCCCTCGGGTAACGTCGTCAACCGAGATACAAGAGATTTTATTGGCGCAGGGCTACGCTTGGCACGCTGATGTGCTGGATGGCGACCATCCCTACGTCCAGCAATTTAGAGAGGGCAACATCCTCGCCATCCCGATGTCTGTCGAGTTCAACGACCTGCCGCACGCAATGCGTTTTGGCAGGACGCCTGGACAATTTGTCGATCTCGTCAAAGAGGCCCTCGCCGGGATTCAGGCGCAACCCCCGGAAACGATCATCCTCGATATTTTTGCCCATGGACACTGCTATGGTCGCCCCGCCGCTGCCTGGGCTATCGACGAGATTGCAAAGATATGCCGAAACGATAAATCGATCTGGCTAACAACCCGTTCCGAAATATCGACACATCTCGCACGGCTGGGCGAATGCGCTGCTTGAATACCACAGTCCAGTTTATAGGCCGTAAATACAATACTTCCGCTCAGCGTCTAACGCCTATCGGAGCAAATTGGCGGTAAAGTTCGCTTCAAATTTTGTCTAAAATGGCAAGGGTGTCCAAAATCCACCGTGCTTTGGCTCATCATCTCGGCCAGGTCGGTTCGACCTGAAGCTCGTCTCTTCCGTTGGCTTGGCCTGAACGCGCGAGGCTCTGCACAACAGCTGGGACAAGAATGATCCGTCTCAAACACAGCTCCTTTACATCGCTCTACAACGCGCTCTGTGGCTCTGCACGGCAGCGCCGCTAGAAGGCGCGCCGCAAAAGGACATCACACTGACTGCTAGTACATCGCATCATCGCAATAAACAGTCAGGAGAACAGCGCATGACCTACAGCCCTACAGCCCAGATGATCACGAAAGGCATTGAGGAGTCAGGCCTCACACAACGAGAGATCGCAGATCGCGTGGGCTTCACCCATTCCAGTACTTTGAAGATGATTGAGCAAGGACTGACTCGTGTACCGCTTGATCGCATCCCCGCGTTGGCACAAACACTTGGCTTGGATCAATCAACATTGCTTCTTGCCGCCATCGCAGAATATCACCCAGGCATTTACGAGGTCCTGTGCGACACGCTCGGACTTCCACTCAGCCAAGCCGAACAGGGTGTGGTCGTCATGTTCCGAATGGCCGCCCTGAAAAACGATATTGAGTTGGATGAGCCTTTTCGCAAAGCTTTGGAGGGATTACTGGAACTTACGGAGGCCGCAAAGATGCGGTGAGTGGACGCAAATTTACCTGTAGAATAACGATTTGGATCTAGATTTCTGAAAAGCCTGGTTGGAAAGACAAGATTCTTATCGTCGTGGCTCGCAGCCGTGAAAGCCAGGCTGCGAGCCACGAGCCAGAGTTGTCCAGTTTCTATCAGAGTGCGAGAAATTTCGTTAACCTGGCGAGCTTGCAGGTTGCCATAGTTAGTGCGAATTGGGCGCGTGCCCTGCCTGAGGTGCTCCCCATTCCTTGGATACGATCTGGCGCTTTTCAAGCGCTGATCCTCTCCTGATGACCGAGTTGAGATGCTTCAACTTTCAGGGCCCATCGGCACTCTTTCTCTCGGCTATCACGCTCTTGGAACTTGAGATGCGCGGCAGAGCAGTGAGGACGGGCGCTCACCTCGCAAGTGTCAAGGATTACTTTCTGAATCAAGTCCTTCGGGCCCCTTCAGTGACTCTTTTAAAGAAAGCCATGACATTGAAAAAAAGTTGAATCCAAGTGATCGGGTGTCAGTGTTGAGGTTAAGATCGACAGGTCTGCGACGCTCCCCCAGGAAGAACGTGATGAGCAGACTGTTGCTTTGGTCCGCATTGCTCAGATCAACAATTATTTCAGTAAGATCATTGCTGGAAACTTCCCGGTAGTCCGCTTGCCGTCCATTGACCGCAACGGCGGTAAGGACTGAATCCAGGCTCAGACCGTACAAACAGCGGACTGAAATCGACAGGAAGGATGCATCGCGCAGGCGGTCGCGAATAGCGAGCCTAGCCGTGCTGCTTTGTCCGTTCCAGCGGTAATACCGCCCCTTACTGTCAGTCTGTCGGGGATACCAATTCTCGAATTCTATCGTCTCCTCGTCAATCTTCGAATATTCCCAATCATGATCTTGCGCACCTTGATCACTCAAGCGATCAAAGGGGTGGTTAAGACCTGTCGTTCCTAGAGTGTGATGGGTCAGCAGTTTTTCCACCACCTTGTCCAGTGCCCCGTAACTGTCCTGCCACTTTGGTGGATTGAATTTCTCTAACCGTTCAATCTGCTCCGCCCGCGCTTTAGAACCAGCTTGCGCATAGTCAAGAATACAATCACGCCATGACTTGAGATCCAGTGGATGTATGTACTCGGGTATCCCCGCTCCCGACTCGTGAAGAACAGGAATATCGCTGGCAATCGCCGGCACACCGTGCGCCAAAGCTTCAGCGAGAGGCATCCCCCAGCCCTCTGTAAAGGTCGGGAACAGCAGCGCCTTGCATCCTGACAGGTAAGAAATCACCTCGGCATCCGAAGCCGTACCAACTTCGATCACGTGGGGGGCGATCGCATCGCACTCGTCCAAAAGCGCGAAGACGTTCTCGGAACTCCAACCCCGACGACCGATGACCACAAGCTTCGGAATGTCCAGCACGCCGGATTCCACCAGGTCACGCCATACCAGAAGCATGGACAGATGGTTCTTTCTGGGCTCTATAGTTCCGACCATGACGAAATATGGTTCGGTATCCATATCCGCTTGGCGGCTAGCAAAAAACTTTGGCTCGACGCCAATGATGGACAAGTGGAAATCCGGCAGAAGCGCCCCTGTCTCTTCACAGAACTTCCTGATTTTGTTTTCCGTGTCCAGTGAGTTGACGAGCAGAGTCCGTCCATATTGAAGAACATTCTCAATTCTTCGTGTATGGGTATCCTTATCGCCCTTTCTGACATATTCTGGGTGTGTCATCGGAATGATATCATGGATATAGAATATCATCTCCTCCGAGAATTGCAGCGAAATATTCTCAAGGAATTTTGCCGAAGAGATGTTTGAGTGTGAACAATTTATATATGCTGCAGTCTTTGGCCAAGGGCCGGATTCCGCCAGCGCGAGCAGTTTCTCGGGCGTCTTTGCTATTTCATGTAGCGTTTTGAAAGCGGCGCTCTCTCCTCTTGACACGGTAATTTTGTCAGAGAGCCATAGATCTTCCAGATGACGTAGCAGCGCATCGGAGAAGCGGAAAGGAAGGACGAAAAACTTCTGACCGTGCGAAAAACCAAGTCTTAGATCAACGTTCTCTTTTTTTTCGAGATAAAGTGCGTACCGAAGGTCGACCCGGTCAATTCCCGTGGGCGTCTCCGCCTTTCTTCTAGCAAGAAGACGCGTTGCATCGAAAAAAAAAGTAATAGGCTCTTTATCAGCAAATTCCATCACGGTTAGCGCCCCCACTGCATGGAAATCGACCTTTTGAGCGCGCCATCGCTCAGATGCAAGGTTGCATCGGGGAGACTGTCAATTTTGTTACTCAACAGGTATTCCCAGAAAGAATCTTCAAGGCAATTTGGGTGAATGGGGATGTACTGGTTTTTAGCTGCTGCTTCATTCATTAGCGTAAATGGTTTTTCCCGTGTGGACAGTGTTCGAACATCTCGGCCAAAATATTGAGCCTCATAAAGTACGCTTGAGGAAATGCTTGATACTAATACAAAGTTATCGTCAGCAAGTACATCATAAATATTTCTTTCCAAAATTTTAACTTTTGGATTTCTGCTAACTACATCTGTCATCCACTCTTTATAATGGGCATGTGGGTGACCTTTGTAATATACATTCCCAAATTCGTTTGTCAGTTCCATCAGGAATATTTCTATATCAACTTTATCGTAGAGCTTCCCGTCGTTGATGAGCGATGCATCCACTTGAGTTTGGCCACAGAACACAACACTTCCTTCCGGAATGGCATTCGATGCTGTCAGTATCTTTCTTTGAGAGAGTGCTTTTAACAACCGCGCGTGAAGAGATATCTCGCGGGTGCCGATTTTGATTTCTTGGAATTTTTCTCTAAAGTGGTCGATGTTAGTCCTGACACCAAGTGCGTAATCTGGTAGAAACCGGATAGGGTGTATAGTGAAATCAATATATTCGATACCATACTCTTCTAGCATTGATATCAGATATTTCGGCGCTTCAAATATCAAAACCAGACTTCCCTCAAGAAAGTCTGCAAGCTGCTCTTTGGTCGACTTATCAAGTTCCTGATTGTAAATTTTTGCCCAGGAATCTGTGGAGGGTATTAATCCGCATCGCTTAAAAATGCTTGTTCGTGTTTCGTCAATTTTTTCCGGAGTAAGTATGCTGGCCGGCTTGTTGATAACTTGGGGGACCATTCCAAGCAGATGACGGAACCATGCTATATTGACCTCTTGAGGGTTATTTCTCTCACTTGGCCGCGTGTCATCTATCCGCAGAAAGTCGTTGGCAAAAACAATTCTTGTATAATTATTATCCGTCATAAAGCCATTCCATCAAGTACTTTGTGTGGGGGTGCGCTAGTGCACCGGTAGGCAATGTATGCAGGGTGATCTTGTTTTGTACAAGCGCGTGTCTTCTCTCGGCGGCCCGCAAATTAGTGGCGGCAGGGATCGAAGTGATCATGAATCAAGAGGAATCGAACCGGAGCAACCTGATCACCGTGGCCAATCTCCTCTTGTCGTCAAACTTGGACAGGACACTTGAAGCCTGAGCCGAAAATGATGGCCTCATTGGCCATCTCCCCGTCCTGACCGCCGCAACCATTATACGCGCGGGTGACAGGGAATGAAGGTCGTTCCAGACGGCGGTCTCGAAAGCCTTCGAGTGGATGCAATCAGACAACATGCAACCTTCTTGACCGGGTCTAGTGGCGAAGCCCATCCTGATCCCGATGGTATGGAATAAGAGGTTTGGGGTGTCATGGCACAAGCTTGGAGAGCGAGAGGGGAATCCGCGTGGACTGATGAGGCCCAGAACACCATCAATGCAGCCAGATTGGATATCGAGCGCCGGCAATTGGAGAAAGCAGGCAGTAGAACTGGAGATGGTGGTCAGCTGGAGGGATCTTGACGGGAGCGCCGGAAAACTTCTCAGAACGGTGCGGGCCAAACGCCAGGGCCAGAACCCGCAGTCATCTATTGGTAAAAGCTCCTATGGTCAGGACCCATTAATTTCCCAAGTATGGCGTGACTCATAGCCCAAAAAATGAGCGGTGAACATGTCCGATCCGTTTTGGCTGACCGACGCTCAGATGGCGCGTCTTGAGCCCTTCTTTCCCAAGTCACACGGCAAGCCACGCGCCGATAACCGACGTGTGGTGAGTAGGATTAACTTCATCAATCGCAATGGCTTGCAGTGGCTCGATGCACCCACCGCCTACGGTCCACACAAGACGCTCTACAACCGTTGGAAGCGATGGAGCGACAAAGGCATCTTCGCGCAAATGATGGCTGCTCTGGCTGCCGAGCACGGTGAGACGAAGACCGTGATGATCGACGCCACCTACCTCACAGCCCACCAAACGGTGACCAGTTTGGCCGTGAAAAAGGGGGGTGTGGACGCCTGATTGGTTGGACGAAGGGTGGCATGAACACTAAACTGCACACCGTTTGCAACAGGCAGGGCCGACCGCTCAACCTCTTCGTCACCGCCGGACAAGTCAGCGACTACATCGGCGCTCGGGCACTGCTCAGTAGTTTGCCGGATGTCGTTTGGTTGCTCGGGGACCGCGGTTATGATGCCGACTGGTTCAGAGAGGCATTGAAAGACAAAGGGATACGCGCCTGCATACCCGGCCGTAAGCGGCGCAAGAAGGCGGTGAAATACGACAAGCGCCGCTACAAACGCCGGAACCGGATCGAGATCATGTTCGGCAGGCTAAAGGGTTAGCGACGCGTTGCGACACGATACGACAGGTGTCCGAAGGTCTTCCTGTCTGCCATCGCCCTCACAGCAGCCGTCATCTATTGGTTATGAGTCCTGAGTCTAAACCGAGGCGGGCGTCCAGCATGCCGAGCCTTGGCTACAAGGTCAGAACACGCAGAGGCAGGAGGCGCTTCAAGTTGGAATACCTTCCGGCAGTGAGTAGCGGAAGAGTTTCACATCACCCTCGTAGCGTTCTGAAATAATATCGATATCTTTCTGTGAAACGCTGAACTTTTCGGTGGAACCTTCTCTCGCGGCAAAGCGGCCAAGATCGGGGAGTGAGATACCGTGTTTCCCCTCAAAATATGATTGCACCAGGCGCCAGTCCTGGGACACTGTTTCTGTACGGAGTATGAGGTTAGGTACGAGGCTGCCCTGAAAGAAGATTTGAGTTCGCTGTGACCTGAAGTGTATTTCAGCATCCCGGTCCGGTATACGGCTTATGTGTTCAACAAAATCGGAGAATGAGTAGTCCGGCCTCATCCCATACTCGCGAAACGGCTCATGGAACTTAAAAAGAAACTTGTCTCTGTAACATGACATTATACGAGACCAAGGATTTCTTACGACCGTAAAAATCAGGGATGTGGGGTTTTTGGAAAGCTTTGAAAGTGGCTCGTAATTAAATGGGCCGTCGTCCTGCCTGTGAATGATTTCCTTTACGGGATTTCCATTGAAGGTGTCGTCACTGCTCAGGCCGAGCGCGCCAAGCAAGCCATGCCTTATGGTAGTATTTGAAGCTTTGGCGATTGCAATATAAGCAAAATCAAGTTCGCGGTTAACGATATTGCTTTGATGTCTGGCAAACCTTGAGATCGCTGGGTTCTTATTGTCCATTTTAGATCGTCGTTCCAAGAGAATTTCTATTGAGGCTATGTTACGTGGCACATGTCAAAAAGCAACCAAGCGAGACTTCGCAAGGTAAGCGTCCAGTCTGACCGCCCCTAAGATGCAGTTTTCCATGGCAGCAGCTCGTCGACGCGGTCGATCTTGTAGTCTGGGATGCGGGCGAGTGTGTCAGCCAGCCTTGCCGCCGGTTTTTGAGCCCACAAAGATATAGTTTTTACGACCGATGGCGACGGATTGCATCGCACGTTCGGCGGTGTTGCTGTCCAGCTCAAGGATACCGTGATCGAGGTATGGCCAGAGCCGCGAAATGGGCATCAGGGCATAACGGATTGCTCCCGCCAGCGGCGATTTGCCCGAAATGCTGAGCAGTTGGGTGTGCAAACAGACTGCCAGCGCGTCGAAGACCGGTTTTGCCTGCCCTTGACGGACCTCGATGCGGTGATTGGGTGGCGATCCGCGGGCTTCTTTCTCGACCGCGTAGAGTTGCGCGATGCGCTTGATGGCCTCGTCGGCGATTGCCGAGCCCTGTGGACGTCCGCGAACTTGCGTCGGACATGCGCCATGCAGGCGACCTCGCAGATGTTGCCCGAGCAATAGAGGTCTTCGAACTCAGCATATCCATCCGCATACATCCAGCCCTTATACTCTGCAAGATTATCCTTGGGATACTGCCATTTGCGATCTGACGAGAACTGATACCAGCTGGTGCGTGGAACGCTGCTGCCCCATGGCCTCTCGTCGCGCCGTAGGCCCAAAGGCGCCCTGTTGCTGTCTTTCCGGTGCCGGGGGCGAGCATTTTAACGGGCATATCATCAGCAAAGATGGCCTGCCCAGCCAATACATGCCGTCCGATGGTATCCGCTAGTGGCTTCAGAAGCGCAGTGGATTTACCACCCCCGTCGGCCAGCGTTGAGCGATCAATGTCGATCCCATCGCGCTCGAAGATGCTACTCTGGCGATAGAGCGGCAGGTGACATGCATGTTTGTTGACCAGAACATGCGGCAGCAGGTCTGGGCCGAGACGCCCGCGCTCAATCGGGCGCGATGGTAGGGGGCTTTCAGCACGGCTCGACGGCAGGAACACCGCCCTCCATCTGGCGCTGCACGCCCATGATCTGGGCTTCTGTGGGTCGTGTCTTCTTCAATCGAAATCTCCTCGTTCATACTGCCGAGAAAATTTTACTTCTGCATATCCCTAAGATCAGAGGGGATTACTATGACAAGTCCATTATGGTTAACCCCGACAGCACCGCCCACCGTGTGGAGGTTTCACGCAACGGCGGGGGGTATGCTTGACGGCGGTACCGGATTGCGGAATGCAGGAGCAGCCCCGCCAAGAGGATGAACCAGTGTCCGACCCGATCGCCGATCTGACTGCAGAGGTACTGGCCGGTGTCTCCTACCGGCTGACCCTGTCCGCACAGGTCGTGGAGGCCGGCGCCAAATATCCGGCCCTTCTGCGCTTCGTCTTCGAGGACGCCGGCGGCACCGTCCTGCCCGAGGAAAGCGCCGGCGAAGGGTTTCTCAGTTCTGATATCTTCGGGACATATCGCTATATCGGACGGCCGGGGAAATCCGGCCCGACGCCTGTCGATCTCGTCTTCCGGGTCCCCGCGGGGGCGGTGCGGCTCACGGTCGAACTGCACCGCTGGCAGGCCGGGGCGGTGCGGCTGCTCCGGAAGATGGCGCTGGATCCTGCCACGCCCCTTGACGCCGAAGCGATCGCCGAGGCGCAGCTGGCGGACCGGATCATCGCGACCCGCACTTTCGATGTCCGGCCCGGCGAAAGCTATGACATGCTGTTCGATTTTACCGGCACGACCCCGCTGGAAGAGCGCGGCATCCTCGCCTCGGTGCGGTTTGTCGACGGTGACGGGGCGCGGGTCGATCCGCCGCCCAACCTGCCGACCTCTGCCGCCGCCGGGGCGTTTCGCTATATCGCAC
This sequence comes from Sulfitobacter sp. HNIBRBA3233, assembly GCF_040149665.1. NCBI lineage: Bacteria > Pseudomonadati > Pseudomonadota > Alphaproteobacteria > Rhodobacterales > Roseobacteraceae > Sulfitobacter > Sulfitobacter marinivivus. Next base: position 9,296 of record NZ_JBEFLP010000010.1, read on the forward strand.
CGGGGGCCAGAGCCCTGAGCGGCACCGCCAGCGTGACGGTTCCCGCGCATGCGCAGCAGATGCAGATCCGCCTGCTGCACTGGATCGGCGGGCGTGACTGGGCGCTGCGGGACATGCGCCTGATCTGGCTGGGCGATCCCGCGATCACCGCCGCCGAGGGCCGCGTGGATCTGCCTGTCGGTCAGGGTGACGACCGGATCGGGCTGCGCGCAAGGCTGCGGGCGGTGGGAGGCACCAGTACGAAGCTGGGCGCTTTGCAGCTGGTTTTCGAGGATGCGCAGGGCGCGCCGATCCAGCTGCAGGGCGACAATCTCTCGCGCTCGGACCGTTTCATGAACCACATCCCCCTGCGCACCCCTCCCGCGCATCTGATGGCCGCGGACGGCAGCTTTTCTCTGGCCCGGCCCTTCGCGCCTCCCGCGGGGGCGGTGCGGATGCTCTGGCGGCTTCTCGATGTCGACAACGGTTGGCAGCTGGAGATGTGCACGCCGCCCGCGCTCTGCGCTTTCGATCCCGCGCCCGCCGTCCATCTGGACGCCCTGCCCGCTGACCGGCGCTGGCAGGATGCGTCGCTTGATCCCGATCGCGTGGCAGCCCTTGTCGGGGCCTTGCCGGGCTCGTCCCTATGGGAGGCCGTGGCCCTGTCACAGCTTCATCTGCTGGGCGTAGGGCTGCTGCCGGTCCGCCCGGGCACGTGGGTCGCTGTCACCGGCACCCTCTCCGCCCCGCCCCATCAGGTGCTCGCCGTGCCCACCTATTTCGACGCCGAGGGCCAGCCGCTCGCCGAGGCGACGGGAACGGGCTGCGCGCGGATCGGGACATTGCCGCCCGCGCGCGACGTGGCGTTGTCCGCCGGAGATCACAGCTTCAGGGCCTGTTTTCTGGCCCCCGAAGACGCCGCCTACGCGGTCTTCACCCTCACCGCCTCGGCAGAGAACGCCACCCCACCGGTCCTGTCGGATCTGGACGCGGGTGCTGTCGATGCGCAGACCGTGTGCGACGGGCTCGACCCCGCGCGGCAAAGCGTGGTGCAACTGCGCGCGACCCTGCAACTGGCGCAGGCCACCGGAAGGATTGCGCTGGAACTGGCCTGCAGCAAAGCGCTGGCGATCCTCGTGCCGCAGGAAGACACATTCGCCACGCGCGCGGCACAACTGGAGCGGCGGCTCGCCCCGCTCGATCCGCAGTGGCTGCCGGCGCTTGGCCCGGCAGGACAGGCCGCGCGCGACCCGCTGTGCGTGCTGCACCTGCGCGCGGATGCCGGAACGCTGCCCCCTCCTGCGCCGGACACCCGCGCGATACTCTGCCTGCCGCTGGCAGCGGCGCAGGACGTGACACAGCCCGATGGTCCGGTGGTGGTGGCGGATGGCCCGCTGCGGGTGGTGCGCCCGCAGGCTGCGGGGCTGGATCCGCTGAAGATCCCCGAACAGACGCGCCTCGTCTTCGAGGCCGCCTTTGCCGCGCAAATCGCCGCACGCGAAGCCGCCGGGCTGGTCCACGGCTGTGGCGACAGCGATATTCTGCTGACCGCGCTGGCGGTGGCGCGCGCGCAGGGGCTTCCGCTGGTTCTCGAAGTGGCGCAACTGCCCGCCGCTGAGACCGAGGCCGGCAGGCTGGACCAGGCGCAGACGCTGCGCTGTCTGGCCGCCGCGCAGGCGGTGCTGGCCCCGCAGGCCCTGCACGGCACGCTGCTCGCCGGGGGCCTCGCCGCAGATGCCCTGATCGCCGCAACCGCCGATACGGCCCAAGACCATACGGATGCGTATTCTCTCGCCCGTGCAGCTTTCCCACGAAAGGTCCGGTGATGTCGCTGCCCCTGCCCTTGCTGACCGAAGAGACCGCCGCCGTCCTGCTGGGCGATCTGTGGGACCGCCACCATCGCAGCATCCCCGACCCCGAAGGACGCGCGCCCACCCTGCTGCTCAGCCTGCCGCCCGCATGGGGCAACCGCTATCAGGTGCTGCTCTACGGTCGGGCCGCCCACCACAATACGGTGGTCGCGGGCGTGCGCCATCCGCAGGACCTCGCCCATGTTTCCTGGCCCGGGCCGGTGCTGCTGCACGCCCATTGGTTCGCCTCAATCTTCACTTCCGCCCTGTCCGAGGCGGACGCGCGCGCACGTCTGGACCGGACAATCGCGCAGATCGAGGCCTTCGCCACCCGCACCGGGGCGCGGCTTTTGTGGACGGCACATAATCTCTTTCCGCATGACGGGGCCTTCCCCGACACTTATCTTGCCCTGCGGCGGTGGGTTTTCGACCGCTTCGATCTTCTGCACGTGATGGATGCCGATCACGTCCCGCTGCTGGAGCAGACCTATGACCGCCCGGCCCCGCCGTGGTTCTGCGTGCCGCACATGACCTACCACGGGGCGGTGCCCGACAGCATCGACAGGCTGGCCGCCCGCCAGCAGCTCGGCCTGCCCCGCGATGCCTTTGTCTTCGGGGCTTTCGGATCGCTGCAAGGCTACAAGAATACCGACCGGCTGATGGAAAGCTTCAGCGCGCTGGCCGCGACCTGCCCAGAGAGTTCCGTGGCGCTTCTGGCCGGGGGGCTGCCCGCGGACCGCGAGGTCGCCCGTGCCCTCGCGCGCGACGCGGCGGCGCACCCGCAGATCACCCTGCTGCCGCGGCTGATCGAGGACAGCGAGATCCAGATGATGCACCGGGCCTGTGACGTGATGATGCTGCCCTACAGGGGAACGCTGAATTCGGGCGCGGCGCTGATGGCGGCGACGTTCGGGCGCCCGTTCGTGATGCCGCAGGGGCCGGGGGCCGCGGCGATGGTGCCGCTGGGCGGGCGTCTTTACGATCCCGAGGCTGCGGATGGTCTGCACCGCGTCATGGCGGAGTGCTTGCAGGACGGCCCCGCGCTGGCGGGTCCGGACCGCGACGCGCTGGCCGCGCGCGCACCGCATGAAGTGTCCGAAGCGTTCTTTGCGGCCCTCTTCGGGCGGGGGACGCCGGGCTGACGCCGCCGCGTCAGTCGCGCACCAGCATCACATCGTTGTAAAGCATCGTCTGCAACGCCATGTAGCGGAACTTGAACGGATAGCGCAGGCAGGTCTCGTGCACCGCCCGTGCCACCCCGCAGTGGAACATCGTCGAGGCCGACCACGTGGTGTAATCGTTGAACACCAGCACCCCGTCGGGTTTCAGCTTGGGGATCGACGCTTCCACGTCCTTCATCACCCCCTCGTAGGCGTGATCGCCGTCGATGTAGATCATGTCGAAACTGGCGTCGGGCATCTTCGACATATTGGCGGAGCTGTCGCCGACATGGGTCTGCACCCGGCCCGGCCCGTCGGCCAGTTCGGCGCGGATTTCGGGATTGACCAGACGCGAGATGTCGATGTCGAACAGGTGCAGCTTGTCGGGCTCGCACCGGCGCAGGATCTGGAGAGAGAAATCGCCCCTGTCCACGCCGATCTCGGCCATGGTGCCGCCTTTGCGGACCTTGTCGATCAGCGCATAGCGGTTCGGCAGCAACTCGCAGGACGACAGCTTCTCGAGCGGCAGTTCGGGGGCGGGATTGTGATACTTGCCCTTCTGCGCCTGAAACTCCTTCAGGCTCTTGGCAAAGGCGCGCCTGTCGCGCTCCACATCCTCGAAGGTGATTTTCTTGGGGGGTGTTGCCATCGATAAGTACCTCTCAGAGCCTGAAAAAATCCTGGGCAAAGCGTTTGACGTCATGGGGCCGCGCACGCTCCGCGATCTGCGCGCGCGCGCGGGCCAGATCCGCATCGCCAAGATCCGCGAAGGCGCGCAGCCCCAAGATCGCATCGGCCATGTCGGCGTGCACGTAAGGATCGAACAGCGACCGCGCGCCGGGCCAGTCATAGACCACCGGATAGCACCCCGCCGCCATCCCTTCGAGCACGGAAGTATGGCACCCTTCGGTGTCCGAACTCGACAGGATCGTGCCGACGCCGCGGTACCACTCCTCCATGTCGCTGCCCGCCAGATCGAAGCGGATCGACCCGACCAGATCGGGATCCGAGAAGATCCGCTCGAAGACCGCCTCGAAACGCGCGCGGTCTTCCTCGCGGTTGTTCCAGACCCAGTCGATTTCCCAAGGCATGACGCTGCGCACGGCCAGCGTGAACCGCGGGTCGGCGGCGCGCAGGGTGGCAAAGAAATCAATCGCCCGGTCAAAGCGCTTGTGATCGAACGGGTTGATCCCCACCAGGCCCAGGGTAAAGCGCGCCTGCGCCAGCTTGGGCCGGTCGAGGGCGTGCCAGTCGATATACTGCGGCATCACGTGGATGATGCCGGCGGGCACGCCGAAGCGGTCGATCATCAGGTCGCGGAAATGCTCGGAGACCACGATCAACGCATCGACGGCGTCCCAGTTCACCCGCTCGGGGAAATCGCGGAACGCCTCGAAACGGTGTAGCCGCACAATCAGGCGGGTGCCCTCGCGCTTGTTCTGGCTGTGCCAGACCGCGTTCTCACAGCACCATTCGCACAGGATGGTATCGACGGAGTCGGGGATGCCCAGCTTGCTTTTCGGCTTGGTGGTCGATTGCCAGTATTGCCAGCCCAGCGTGATCTGCGGGTCGCCGCGCAGGTAGTCGCAGAACTGGCGCAGGAACTTCGGCTCGTGGGTGGCGATCATCACGTGACGCGGCGCAGGGCTCAGCACCAGATCCGCGGGCGCCCCGCGGATCGCCGTGGCCAGCCGGTCCGACAGCGTCTCGGCGGCGAAGCCCGCGGCCACCTGCGCGATGCGTGCCTGCGCCACCGCGTAGCTGTCGCTGCCCTTGCCCGCCATGATCTTGAGCACACGGGCCGGCACATCCTCGCGCGCGATGTCGACGTAATAGGGATAGTCGTCGCCGAACAGCGCGCGGTTGAGCGCGTTGTCATTGAGAATGGGCGCCACCCCCAGCGTGCAGAATTCGACGATCTTGGTCGAGATTTCGATCACGTCATCGTAGCGGTCGTGGCGCAGGCAATAGGCGAAATCGCCCTGCCCCATCCTCCGCTTTGCCTCGGCGTGGGGCACGTTGGCGACCAGATCGACGCCTCCGACATGCCCCGCCTCCAGATCGGCGCGGAAACGGTCCATCTGGCGAAAGAAGTCGCGGAACCGTGGGCGATAGGTATCCTTGCCCGCGATCAGGCTGACGCCGAGCCCGTCGTAGTCGCCAACGGCGCGCGCGATTTCCAGCAGCCAGTCCATGCCGTAGTGAAAATCGATCTTGCCCGAATAACACAGCACCGCGCGATCGGGATCGCGGGTGGGCATCTCGCCGGAGTGAAAGACGATGGGGGGCACCACATGCACCACATGGGCCGGATAATCGCTGAGCGATTCCAGCGCCGTCTTCGCGGTCTCGCTCTGGACCACCAGCGGCATCCGCCCGGCGCGGCCCTGCCGCACCCAGTCGGGTTCGGGCTCGGCCACGTCCGGGATCGCGCTGGGGGCATAGCCCACGACCTTGGGGGCCAGCACACGCGACGACAAAAGCTCTTCCAGATAGGCGGTGCCGCGCACGAAGATACGGTCGAACGCCCCTTCGGCGGCTTCCCAGTCGCTGAGAGTCGCCAGCACCGTATCCGCGCTCAGTGACGTGGCACGGCTGCCGGTGACCGCCGCAATCCCGGCCATGTCGACGATGCGGATCCGCTCGGGCACCTCGTCGGCCAGCACCCGGTTTTCCAGACGGTGGCTCAGCAGCAGCGTGACCTCGAAATCCGGCTGCAGCGCCAGCAGCTTGCATACGTTCAGCAGCCAGATCGTCGAGCCGTCAATGAGGTTGAAGTTCTGCTCCGCCAGCACCGCGATCTTCATGGCACGATCTCCTCGAACACCTGCGACACGGTCCGGAACAGCGGCGCGGCAGAGCGCTGGATGGGGCCCGCCACATGGCACTGCCAGCCGCGCTCGGTGGCGATGCGCGTGGCGGTCATCATCAGCCGGTTGAGCCGCATGTCGTCGATCGACCACAGCCCGTCCCAGTCGGGATTGCCGGTGGCGCGCAAGGCGGGCCAGTCCACCAGAAACACCCCCGGCGCGCGGGTGGCGAGCTCTGCCAGGATGTTGGACCGCGTCAGCTGCACCCGGCGCGTCGCGTCATAGCGCGGATCGGTGGGGGCGGTTTCGGGGCCAAGATAGGCCAAAGTGCCGCGCTGCTGTCCCAAGGCCACCTGCGGCAGGCGGGTGATGTCGAAACCAGCGTGCTGCGGGCGCGTCTGGTGGCCGGTCACGCCCTGCGCGGCGGCGCTGGCCAGTGCCTGCGCCTCGCCCTGCAAGAGCCGCGACAGGGGTCGTACCCGGTGGGTCCAGCGCAGGCCCGGACGCAGTTCTGCCGCGCCGGAGGCCTCGCGCTCGAACGTGGCGCGCAGCGCCGTAGCCAGTGCCGCTGCATCCCCTTCGGCAAACAGGGCGGCGCCGATGTCCTGCGCCACCTCGTCGAGCGGCGGCATGTCGGTCATCAGCACGGGCACACCGTAGCTGGCGGCACTGTAGGGTTTGATCGGCGGCACGATCTGGGTCATGTCCGACCGCCGCCGTGGCATCACGAAAGCGTCGAGCAGACGGGTATAGCTGCCGATGCGCGACTGCGGCTGTTGCGGGACCAGATGCACATGCGCGGCAATCCCGCGTGTCGCGGCCAGATCGGCCAGCGCACGGGCGCGCGGGGATGCGGCGTCCGCATCCACCAGACCCTTGGGCGTATCCGACCCCACCACCAGCAGGGCTGCATCCACTCCCTCGCCACGCAGCCGGGCCGTGGCCTCGACCAGCAGTTCCAGCCCCTCGTAGGACGACAGCGATCCGATGTATCCCAAGAGGTGCCGCGCCGTGATTCCCAGATCCGCACGGCTGAGCGGCGCGCCGCCGGGGCGCGGGTCCGAGACCCCGTTGGGCATCAGGTGAATACGCTCGGCGGGCACACCGCGGCGCACCATCTCCTCTTTCATCGCCGTTCCCAGCGTGAAGGCCGCCCGCGCGTCGCGCGCGATGCGTGTCTCGTAGTCGCGGCTGCGCTTGGCCGCCACCGCGTCGGCCTCCGAGAGAGCGCTGTCCGTCTCGCCGCGGGCCATGTCCCAGAACCCGCGCTGTTCGTAGAAAAAGGCACAGCCGTAGCGCCGCGCGGCATTCTGCGCGGGTTCGGCGTTTTCCCAGTTCGAGGCTGCGATCACGCAGCCCGGACGCAGGATATCGAAAGTCTCGGCCAGCACGTTTTCTGCGGCGCGCAGCCGCGCGCGCTGCCCGTCCTCGGGCGCGGCCCCCAGCGGCAGGAACAGATACCGCACCCCGTCGATCCGCTGGTCGGTGGGGATGGTGCGCGCGGGATCGAAGCCCTCGATGCTCCACGGGCGACCGGGGCGGTTGATCACGACGACCTCGTGGCCAAGCTCGCTCAGCGCCGTGGCCACCGCATGGCTGCGCACGGCGTAGCCGTTGCTGGAATAGGGCAGGCTGTGGCTGACCACATAGACGACGCGCTGCGGCAGGGGGGGCTGTTTCATGCGCGCGCTCCTAAACAGCCCTCGGCCATGCCGGGGCGGATCGCGCGGCCCTCGCGCCAGCCCGCGCGCAGGTAATGCACCAGCGGGTTCATCCCTCCCGCCGCGATGTCGGGATACCGTGCCAGATAATGGGCCGTGTCGAAATAGGGACCGGGATCGCGCCTTTCGGCGGCCCCCGAAGCCAGAAAATGGCGCAGCGGATCGACACCGGCCTGCGCCACGTCCGGGTAGCTGTCGAGATACCACGCCGCATCGAAAAGCCCGCTGCCCGCAACCAGTGCGCGCTCGCGCCGCCGGCGCAGCCGCGGCACAAGCCGCATCAGCAGGCGCATCAGGATACTGGGCGCAGGCGGCACCTGGCAGATCACCGGATGGGTCGCGCGCAGCTGGCGGACCTCCTGTTCCAGCGACAGCCTGCGCAGGTAGAGCGTTTCGATCCGCGTCTGCACGTCAGCGAAGGCTGTGGAGTCTGGCTGCGCGTGGCGCTCGGATACCATGTCGGAAATCCCAATAGAATGAACTGGCTCCCCGGCGGAAAGAAGCCGATAATGCGCCCCGTAAATGGCCCCGATCCGGGGCCATGTAAAGAACCATCCACATCGCGCGGGCGACATCCCGCGCCGGAGCTTTTCTTCTTGCCACGCCCGCGCGCCCCGCATTTCGATCCCCAAGGATACCTGCAACTCTATCCCGACGTGGCGCGGGCCGGGGTCGATCCACTGCGCCATTACCTGCGCAAGGGCCGTTTCGAGGGGCGCCAGCCCGGTTTCGTCAGCGCCGATCTGCGGGCGCGAGATCTGGCGATGGGGCTGCTCGAGGGCGGGTCCGGCGCGCTGGAAGAGATGGCCCGTGGCCACCCCCGCCTGACCGAACGGGTGGCCGCGGCCTGCGCCGCTGCGGATCGCGCGGCGGCGCGCGGCGACTGGCGGCACGCATACGATCTGCTGCGCCCGCTCGAAACGGAACGCGATATCGTCGAGGGCTTCGGCCTGCCGGACACAGCGCTTCTGGCGGCCGAGGCGGCGCTGGTCTGCGGCCATCTTGCGCGCGCGGGGCGGATCCTTGCACTGGCGCGCCGCCGCTACGGTGCCCTGCCCGATCTGGCGCTGGCCCGCGCCAACCTCGCACTGGCAAAGCGCGGCGCTGCCGCGTGGCGCGGTTGTCTGGCTCTACCCTTCCTGCGGCGCGGGGTGCTGCCCCCGTCCCTGTTCCATGACGACGCCGGTGGCTCAGAGACCGCCCGCTTCGACACCCTCGCGGCGCATGCGCCGGTCCGGCGCGGCATCCTGTCGGGGCCGTTGGTCAGCGTGTTGATGCCCGCCCGCAACGCCGCCGGCACGATTGCTACCGCCCTGCGCAGCCTGTCGGCGCAAAGCTGGCAGCGGCTGGAAATCTTGGTGATCGACAACGGCTCGACCGATGCCACTGCCGCGGTGGTGGCCCGCCACGCGCAGGCCGATCCGCGCATCCGCCTGATCGACGGCGCCGCCGAGCCCGGTGCCTACGGCGCGCGCAATCTGGGGCTGGCCGAGGCGCGCGGTGACGTGATCACCCTGCTCGATGCCGACGACTGGGCCCATCCCGCGCGCATCGCACGCCAGCTTGGCGCGCTGGGGCACGGGCCGGCCAGCCTGTCGTCCTGGGTCCGGGCCACGCCGGATCTGCGGATCAGCCGCTGGTGGAAGGGCGAAGGGCTGGTCCATCCCAATATCTCTTCGTTGATGATCCACCGCGCGGCGGTCGAGACGCTGGGCTACTGGGACCGCGCCCGCGCCGGTGCCGACAGCGAATACCTCGACAGGCTGCGCGCACGTTTCGGCGCCGCGGCGGTGGTGCACATCCTGCCGGAGCTGCCGCTGTCTTTCGGGCGCAAGAGCGATACATCGCTGACCGGCGGGGAGCAGACCGGTGTCGCCACGCTGCACCACGGCCCGCGGCGCAGCTATGCCGAGGCCGCCGCGCGCTGGCATGATCGCATGGCTCCCGATCAGCCGCTGCCGCAGCGCCCCACCTGCCGCCCCTTCGATATGCCCGCCCCGCTGGCCGTGGGCGATCCTCCCCCCGCTGATCCGCCCGATACAGAGAGGCTGCTGCGCGCGGGGCATTTCGACGCGGACTGGTATCTGCGCAGCTATCCTGACCTGCGCCGGACAGGGGAAGATCCCTTGCGCCACTATCTCGAGAAGGGCGCGGCCGAGGGGCGCGATCCGCAGGCGCGGTTCTCGACCAGCGGCTACGCGCGCGCACACGGCATCCCGCCCGCCGAAGCGCTGCTGCACTGGCAGGCGGCAGGCGCGCCACAGGACGGCACACCGCTGCCAACGTTTGCGGGCGATCTGCCGGACGGGCCGGGCCCGCGACCGCTGTTTTTCGGCCACCAGGCCCGCGCCGAGATCTTCGGCGCCGAGCGCAGCCTGCTCGACATGCTCGACCGCGCTCGCGAGGCCGGGTGCCTGCCGTCGGTGGTGGTGCCGCAGGGCCTGAACGAGGAATACCTCGACGCCCTGCGCGCCCGCGCACGGAACGTCTATATCAGACCCTACACATGGCTTTTCGGCGGTGTCGCACCCCCGTCCGAAACGGTCGAGGTACTGCGCGAGGTGATCCGCGACGCCCGTGCGGATGCGGTCCACGTCAACACCGGCGTGCTGGAGGCGCCGGCGCGGGCGGCGCGCGCCGAAGCTGTGCCCGTCACGCTGCACCTGCGCGAACTTCCCGCCAGCGATCCGCAGCTGTGCCATGGTCTGGGCCTGCACCCCGAGGACCTGCGCACGCTCCTGCAATCGCTCGGCGACCGGTTCGTCGCCAACTCGCAGGCAGTGGCGGACTGGCTGGAAGCCCCGGCGGAGCGGACCGATATCGTCCACAACAGTGTCGATTCCGCGCTGTTTGACCTGCCGTTCGACCCGCCCCCACGGCCCCGTGTCGCACTTGTCGGCAGCCTGACCGCGCGCAAGGGGGTGGGCGATCTGGTGGCCCTTGCCCGTGCGGCCCACAGCGAAGGTCTGGTGGCGGATTTCGTGACGATAGGGCCGCAAAGCGCCGATCTGGCCGCGCTGGCCCCGCTGCCCGAGAACCTGCGGCACGCAGGCTACGCCCCCGATGCCCTGCGCGCGATGGCCCGGGCCGATATCGTGCTCAGCCTCAGCCACGTGGCCGAAAGCTTCGGACGCACGGTGCTGGAGGCGATGGCCGCCGGGCGTCCGGTGATCTGTTACGACCGGGGCACACCGCCTGATCTGGTCGGTCGCGATGGAACGGCGGGGCGTGTGGTGGCCCCCGATGCGCCCCGCGCGCTTCTCGAGGCGCTGCGCGAGATGCTGGCGCGCACCCGTCTGGTGGCCGCAAGCGATGCCGCCCGTACCCGCGCCCGCGCCTTGCAGGATCAGGCCCATGACGCGGCCCGCGCCCTTTACAGACAAAGCTGAACCCGCCCCGGGCTTCACGCTTTTCGCGTTGCAATCCGGGCCCGATCCGCTATCGAAAGGGCGTCTTGCGCGGGCCCGGCATGCGCCACTTCGATTAAAGAGAGAACGCTTTGAAGGTACTTGTTGTTTTCGGCACCCGCCCCGAGGCGATCAAGATGGCGCCCGTCGTGCAGCGGCTCAAGCAGACTCCGGAGCTGGTGACGCATGTCTGCGTGACCGCCCAGCACCGCGAAATGCTCGACCAGGTGCTGACGCTTTTCGGCATCGTGCCGGACTTCGATCTCAACATCATGAAACCGGGGCAGGACCTGACCGATATCACCTCGGCCATCCTGCTGGCGATGAAGGATATCCTGGCGCAGGGCGGCTATGACCGTCTCTTGGTGCACGGAGACACCACCACCACCATGGCCGCCGCCCTTGCCGCCTTCTATGCGCAGGTGCCCGTGGGCCATGTCGAGGCGGGACTGCGCACCGGCGACATCACCGCGCCCTGGCCTGAAGAGATGAACCGCCGCGTGGTGGGCCGGATCGCCGATCTGCATTTCGCACCCACGCCCACTGCCCGCGCCGCCCTGCGCGCCGAGAACGTGGCCGAGACGGACATCCACGTCACCGGCAACACCGTCATCGACGCGCTGCACCAGATCGTCGCGCGCTTTGACAGCGACACCACGCTGGACGCGCAGATGCGCGCGCGGTTCGACATGATAGACCCCGCGCGCCGGATGATCCTCGTGACCGGCCACCGGCGCGAGAATTTCGGACAGGGGTTCGAGGACATCTGCACCGCCCTGCGCGACATCGCCGCCGCCAGTGACGTGCAGATCGTCTATCCCGTCCACCTCAATCCCAACGTGCAGGCCCCCGTGCGCCGCATTCTGGGCGACAGTGCCGATGTGCACCTGATCGATCCGCAGGATTATCTGCCCTTCGTGTGGCTGATGAAGCAGGCCCATATCATCGTCACCGACAGCGGCGGCGTGCAGGAAGAGGCGCCCAGCCTCGGCAAGCCGGTGCTGGTGATGCGCAACACCACCGAACGCCCCGAAGCCGTCGAGGCGGGAACCGTGCGGCTGGTCGGGACGGATGCCGATACGATCCGGCGCGAGGTCACGCGCCTGCTGGACGACCCCGCCGCCCACGCCGAGATGGCCCGCGCGCTCAACCCTTACGGCGACGGACAGGCCGCCGAGCGTATCGCGGATGCGCTCATGGCCCGACACGCCTGACCCCAGACAGAGGCAGCCCCATGTTCAAGACGATTTCAATGATTGGCCTGGGCTATATCGGCCTGCCGACCGCAGCGCTGTTCGCCGCGCGCGGAACCGATGTGATCGGTGTCGATGTCAGCCAGCGGGTGGTTGACACGATCAACGCCGGCAAGATCCACATCGTGGAGCCCGAACTCGACGGGATCGTGCACAAGGCCGTCACCGGCGGCAAACTGCGCGCCACCACCGTGCCCGAACCCTCGGACGCCTTCGTCATCGCGGTGCCCACGCCCTTCCACGCCGACCGAACACCAGACCTGAGCTATATCGAATCCGCCGCGCGGATGATCGCGCCGGTTCTGGCCCCGGGGAATCTGGTGATCCTCGAAAGCACCTCGCCGGTGGGGGCGACCGAACAGATGGCCACCTGGCTGGCCGCCGCGCGCCCCGATCTGAGCTTTCCTCAGGACGCGGGCGAGGATGCGGATGTGCAGGTCGCCCACTGCCCCGAGCGGGTCTTGCCCGGTCAGGTGGTGCGTGAACTGGTCGACAACGACCGCATCATCGGCGGCATGACCGCGCGCGCCAGCGAGATGGCCGTCGCGATGTACAAGCTGGTGGTCAAGGGCGACTGCGTGATCACCAATGCGCGTACCGCCGAGATGTGCAAGCTGACCGAGAACTCCAGCCGCGATGTGGCCATCGCCTTTGCCAACGAGCTGTCGATGATCTGCGATGCCTTCGACATCGACGTCTGGGAACTCATCAGCCTTGCCAACCGCCATCCGCGGGTCAACATCCTGCAACCGGGCGCCGGCGTGGGCGGGCATTGCATTGCCGTCGACCCGTGGTTCATTGTGGCCTCCGCGCCCGAAACCGCCACGCTGATCCGCACCGCGCGCGAGCGCAACGACAGCAAACCCGGCTGGGTGCTGGCAAAGGGACGCGAGGCGATGATGAACGTGCTCGCCGCAGCCCCCGAACGCAGCCTGAAGGACATCAAGGTGGCCTGCCTCGGACTCGCCTTCAAACCCGACATCGACGACCTGCGCGAAAGCCCCGCACTGGGAGTGGTCGAAGGCTTTGCCGCGCTCGGCTGCAAGGTGCTCGCCGTAGAGCCGCATATCGACGCGCTTCCCCCAAGCCTTGCGGGCACCGACACCACGCTGGTATCCTTGGAACAGGCGCTGGAAGAGGCGGACGTGATCTGCGCGCTGGTGCGTCATACCCAATTTGCCGGGCTGCGCGACCGTCTGCCGGAGGGTAAGGAGCTGATCGATGTTGTCGGGCTTTAAACCGCGCCTGAAGCGCCTGCTGACCCGAGAAGAGCAGAATGTCGTCACCGGCGACGCCCGGCCCAAGCCGGAACTGGCGCAGCACCGCGCCAAGGCCGAACCCAAAGCCCCCCGCCGCGCCGAGGAAATCCGCGTCTTCGAACAGGGCCGCATTCGCCTGATCTACGAGATCACGCATCGCCCGGGCCGCCCGATGGTCGTGGTCTTTCCCGGTGTCGATACCCAGGCGGCGCGCTGCGGCACCTCCTATTACGGCCTGCAATGGCAGCTTGATGCCACGGTGGTCCACATACACGACAACTTCGGCGCCCACGGAAACTACCTGCTGCAAACCGCCGGTGAGCCCGAGGTCCGCTGGGCCGTGGCCGCGCTGCTGCGCCAGCTGATGGCCGAAACCGGGACCAAGCCGAAGGATCTGTGGCTGACCGGTACGTCCAAGGGGGCCACGACGGCGCTGTGCATCGCGCTGCTCCTGAAATCCGGCAACTGCATCGCCGGTGAGCCGCAGATCCTGCTGGGCGATTTCCTGTTTCCCGAAAACCGCGACTGGCGGCAGCTCGAGGATTTGCGCAGCATCGTCTACGCGATGACCGGCCGCGTCGACATCGAGGACAAGCCCGCGCTCAACAACCTCGTGCCGTCGATCCTGCGCAACCGCCTGCACGAATACCGGGGCAAGGCGTTGGTGATCTTTGGCAAGCAGACAGGATATTACGGCCAGCATATCATCGAGATCGACCGCGCCCTGCGCCAGCTGAAACAAAAGGACCCCAAGGCGCGCCGCCAGGTACGCGTCACCCTGCGCGAGGAGCCGTTTCGCAAGCATATCGACGTGGTGCCGGTCTACCTTGATGTGATGTACCGCCATTTCGGCACGCTCGACGGGACCGTGCAGTCGGCCACCGCACCAAAGGCCGCGTCGTGATCCGCCTCCGGTCCGCCGCACGGGTCTGCGCCGCGATGGCCATCGCGCTTCTGGCGGGCCTGTCGATCGGCAGCAGCGCGGCGCGGGCGGGGCCCTATTACCTGCTCGATCTCGAAGGCAGCGAAATCGCACTGCCCTATCTCTACGAAGGCACCAAGCGGTTTCACCTCAGGCTCGAAGGCGCCACCAGCGCCGCGCGCGCCTACGACCCGCGGCGCGGATCGAACGTGCTGGTGCTGAGCAGCGGGCCTACCCCGCGCGGGCAAACCAAGGACCGCGCCGAGGTACAGCTTTACGGCAACCTGACATATGGTCGCGAATGGTTCGTGGGGCTGTCGGTGATGATCCCGCGCGATGTACCTGTCCCCGAAGACTGGCAGGTGCTGTTGCAATGCCACCAGAATGGCACTTCGACCTCGCCGCCGGTGTCGCTGGATCTGGAACCAGACGGGCGGCTGGCGCTGATCGCGCGCAACGACGCCGATACATTCGAGACGCTGTGGTCCGTGCCGATGCCGCGCGGACGCTGGGTTCAGATCGAACTGGGCCTCGACATGGGGCCGCAGGGTCGCGTGCAACTCTGGGTCGACGGCCGCCGCCGCGCCGACATCCGCCGCGCGCTCGGCTGGGCCGCCGGCCAGCGCGCCTGCGCGGTCAAGAGCGGCATCTACCGCGGCGCCAGCCGCCGGCCATTCACCGTTTACCTCGACGACATCATGCTGGGCGACACCCGCGCGGATGTGCTGCCCTAAAGAACGAGATCCCCGTCGGCGAATTGCAGCACCTCGATGTGAGCCAGCGTGTTCCTCCCATCGACCCCGTCCGCACCGATATAATCGACCTGCGTGCGAAACCCCTCGCGGGTGATCTCGTAGGCCGATTGGTCATAAGCGAATACCACCCGATCCGTACCACCCCCCCCGTCGAGGTAGTCGTCGCCGTCGTTGCCGATCAGAATATCGTCCCCTACTCCGCCCCGCAGCAGGTTGTCCCCGTGATCGCCGGTGATGGTGTCGTTGTAGGCAGTACCGACAACATCCTCGATACCGGTGTAGTGGTCGCCTGCGGCATCGCCTTCCCATCCGCGCCCGCGCAGCAGCGACATGTTCACGCCCGTGCCATCGAGCTCGGAGCGGAACACGATCCTGTCGCGTCCGGCGCCACCGTCGACCGTCTCTGCCCCCTGAGACAGAACAAAGACATCCGCACCCCCCAGCCCGCGCATGGACATCTCCGTGGCGCGGGCGGCGGCGTTGAAGAAATCGGCCGCGGACGTGCCTGTCACCACTTCGATGCCCGCGAAGTCGTGGCGCGCGAAGTACGAAATATCCGAAAGCACGACCTGCCCTGACCCCGGCGCGGTCAGATCCACCCTGATCCCACGGCCCGCCGCCAGGTCCACATCGTAGAACGATAGCGTGTCGGTGCCCCTATCCCCAAAGCTTTCGCCGCCGCCGCGTCCCGGCAGGATCACGTCGTCGCCCGCCAGCCCGAGGAATATTCCCTCCACATCAGGGGTCCCACGCAGCACATCATCGCCGTCGGTGCCCTCCGTGCGGGGCACGCCGCCATCGTGCGCGGGCAGCGTGCGATCTGCGAAGTGCAAGACATCCACGTTCAGCAATGTGTCCGTGCCTTCCAGACCGTCCAGATGGCGCACCTCGATCAGGTTGCCAAAGGCCCCCTTTACCGTGATTTCGTAGCGGTCGAACGCGAAGGCATAAAGTGCGACATCCCTTCCGTTGCCCCCGACAAGCGTGTCGTCGCCGCCGTTGCCCATCAGCGTGTCGTCCCCGTGCCTGCCCCACAGCATGTTGGCACCGTGATCGCCGGTCAGCAGGTCATTGCCGCTGCCGGTAAAGACATCTTCGACCCCAGCATAGGTATCGCCCGCGGCATCGCCGCTCCAGCCGCGCCCGCGCAGCAGCGACACATCCGTATCCGCGTCGATGCTGAAGAGGCGGGTGGTGTCATAGCGGATCGCATCACGCCCCGCGCCACCCTCCACATGCACCCCGTCGCCCTGCCGCAGATCAAAGCTGTCCGCCCCACCCAGACCGCGCAGCACCTGCGTCTGCGCCGAGGCGGCGAAGCCATCCCCGCGCGAGGTGCCGGTGATCTTCTCGATGCTGTCGGTCACCGCCACCACATGGGAGGCGAACTCCGGCGTGCGGAACACCCGGATGCTGCCATCCGCCCTGGCCTCGATACGGTAGGCATCGGACCCGTCGAAGGTCACGTTGTCGGTGCCCGCGCCGCCCAACACCACATCCGCCCCCAGCCCGAGGCGGAACAGGTCATCCCCGCCGAAGCCCTGCAATTCCTCGATCAGCGTGTCGTCCGCGACCAGCGTATCGGGCCCGTCGGTGCCATCGACGAAATTCTGGAAGATAAGATCGTTTATATCCAGCAGCCCGTCCGACCCGCCGAACTCGAAGGTTTCAACGTCCGCGATCCGGTCGGTGCTGCCGTCGGCGTAGGTCACGTCGATCCGCGCGTCATGGGCCATGCCCCCCGCCGGCACGACGGGCGCGATCTCTGCCAGATCGGACCATGGCACGTCCGACCGGTAGGTGTCGCTGCCCGGACCTCCGTTAATCGCGTGACTGCCCGCCGTGCGCAGGAACAGATCATCTCCCCAGTCGCCCAAGAGATGCGTGCCGGTTTCGCCCGACAGCGTATCCTGACCGGTCCCGCCGCGCAGGGTGGCGTTTTCACCGCCCGACAGAAGGTCGTCTCCCGCGCCGCCCAGAACAAAGGCCCTCTCGCCCACCGTGACCGTATCGTTGCCGTTACCGGCCTGAACATTGGCCCACCCTGCACCGGTGATGACATCGTCGCCATTCTGCCCCACAAGGTCCGCGCGCAGGCCTCCGGTGAGGGTGTCATTTCCGTCCAGACCCTGGATGTAGGCCCAATCGCCCCCCGTCAGCCTGTCGTCTCCTGCGGTACCGACGAGATTTCCGTCGTCGCCAATGGTCTCGGTAATGCCTGTCGCCATGGTAAGTCTTCCCTGAAATGAAGTGAGGCTGAAAATAAAACACAGCTATATCCCAACTCTACATTTCGGGCTGCGGGAATCAATTGGCGGTCACGGACCGCAAGGGTACGGGACGCTGGCCCAGCCAAACGCCGCCCCCCTTTCGGGGAGCGGCGGGTGTTTCGCGTTGGGGGCAGGGGCGGGTCGGGGATCAGACGATGTCT
>NZ_JBEFLP010000011.1 GCF_040149665.1 Sulfitobacter sp. HNIBRBA3233
AGGCGTCTGGTCAAGGCTACAAGCTGCTCAAGGACGCGCTCCGGCGTCTGCAAGGGACGCAGATCGAGACGAACATCCGCCAGGGCGGGAAGGAGTATTTCCGGGTCTTCGGCCTCATCGAGTCTGCGGAAATCGTAAGAGAGACGCGCGACGGGCGGATGCAGGATGTCGAGATTACCCTGTCCGACTGGGTGTTCGACGCGATAGAGAACAACCATGTTCTGACGCTGAACAAGGAATATTTCTTCCTGCGTAAGCCCCTCGAACGGCGACTCTATGAGCTGGCCCGAAAGCATTGCGGGTCACAGCCAAAATGGAAATGCGGCATCGAGCTCTTGCGTGACAAGTGTGGGTCGGGTTCGACCACGAAGGAATTCCGGCGACTGCTCGGCAAGATTATCGAGGACGATGCGGCGCACGACCACATGCCCGATTACGTGATGAGCATCGAGGGGGACAACGTCGTCTTTCGTCCCAAGGCGGCTGAGGCGGTCGTCGCCCTACCCTTCCAGGCGTTACGGTTCAAAAAGCTCGACACGCATAACGAGGCACGGCGTCTCGCGCCTGGCTGGGATGTCTACGTGCTCGAAAGCGAGTGGCGCTCGTGGGTTCACGATAAGGCCATCGACGTGAAGGACGCGGACAAGCATTTTCTGGCGTTCTGCAAGAAACGTGGCGCGTACAAACACTAAAAACGCACAAATGTGGGTTTGTGACTTTACGTGTTCCCACGAATGTGGTGAGGTTGATTCATGATAATATCTTTCCTGAACCAAAAAGGCGGAGTCGGCAAAACCACCCTCTCGGTGAACGTGGCGGGCTGCTTGGCACGCCAAGGGCATCGGGTTTTGCTGATAGACGCAGACAAGCAAGGCTCGGCCACCACATGGGCGAGCTTGCGCGAAGATGCGCCCTTCCAGGTCGTGAGCATGGCACGCGCAAACATGGCACGGGACGCACTCAAGCTGGCCCAAGATTACGACCACACAATCATTGACGGGCCACCTCACGCCGAAGAGATAGCCCGGTCCTGTATTGTGGCCTCGGACTTCGTGGCGCTCCCGATTGAGCCCTCGGGGCTTTCGACCTGGGCTTCCGACCTGACGGTGCGCCAAGTGAAAGAAGCGCAAGAATTCAAACCGACCCTCAAATGTGGGTTTGTGGTTTCCCGCAAAATAGGGAAAACCGTAATTGGTCGGGATATCCGCAACATGGCCGCAGAAGCGGGCTTGCCGATTTTGGAAAGCGAAATCGAGCAACGGGTTGCCTTCGCGGAAGGCATGACTATGGGGCAAACGATTTTCGAGTGGGCAGGCGAAAGCAATGCCGCCCGCGAGCTTGAACACCTAACGAAAGAGATTGAGCGGTATGTCGAAAAAGACGTTTTCAGCGGCTCCGAAGCCAAAGCAGCCCACGGATGACCAAATCCTCGCGTTCGAGCGAGGCGGGGCAGGGCATGACACGACACGGGCATCAAAGCCGGTGGCGAAAGCTGCGGCAACGGATGAACCGACAAAGCGCCTGAGCCTCGACCTACCGGCCAGCTTGCACACGCGGTTCAAGACCGCTTGTAGTGCAACCGACCGGAAGATGGTCGGTGAGCTGCAAGCC
The DNA here is from genome assembly GCF_040149665.1 of Sulfitobacter sp. HNIBRBA3233. Taxonomy (NCBI): domain Bacteria; kingdom Pseudomonadati; phylum Pseudomonadota; class Alphaproteobacteria; order Rhodobacterales; family Roseobacteraceae; genus Sulfitobacter; species Sulfitobacter marinivivus. The sequence continues at coordinate 1,612 of NZ_JBEFLP010000011.1, forward strand.
TATATCGAGGCGCGAACGAAGGAACTGGAAGACGAGGCGGGAATAACCCGCAAATGAACAAATGCACAAATGCACAAATGTGGGTTTGTGTGAAATATTGCACAAGCTCGAATTTGTGACGTAAAACCAAAGGGGAGGGCGGTGACGCAAAAGGCATCGCTAGGACGGAAATGCACGCAGAGCTAAGAACGAGAGAAGCCCTCGGGCCACTTGGTCCAGTTGAAGAGAAGAACGCCCCGGACGTGTTGTACACGGCGGGCGATACCTCGTTGCTGACCGAAGGCTCCCGCGTGGCAATCGTCGGCTCCCGCAAAGCCACGCCGGACGGCGTCAAACGCGCAAAGGCCGTGACGCGGGCGCTTGTAGAGCAAGGCATCATCGTGGTTAGCGGGCTGGCCGATGGCATCGACACGGTGGCGCATCGAACCGCGATTGAAGAGGGCGGGCGCACCATTGCCGTGCTTGGCACTCCCTTGTCAAAGGCCTATCCGGCGAAGAATGCGGGGCTACTCGAAGAGATTAAGCGCAACCACCTAGCGATTTCACAGTTTCCCGAAGGCTATCCGGGCAAGGGCGAAAACTTCCCGCGCCGCAATCGGACGATGGCGCTTATCTGCGATGCGACTATCGTGATCGAGGCAAGCGAAAAGAGTGGGACACGCCACCAGGGTTGGGAAGCCATTCGGCTCGGGCGCGACCTTTACCTCCTTGAGAATGTTGCGACTGACCCGAACCTGACCTGGCCAAAGCAGCTCATCGAATACGGAGCACAGGTTTTGCGCCGTGAGAACCTGCCGGATATCCTGCTCGACATCCCAAATTACACTGCCGGGGGCGTTCGTGCCTTCGAGCTATGAGTACGGCACGTTCGCCAATTATTCCCCACGAGGCACATCGGAACTTTCGGTAAAGTCGCGAAACGCGTGTGGTTGGATCAAGGCGGGCAGGGTGGATATCATCGCCTCGGCTGTCCCTCACTTGCGTGACGCCAAAGCTGATAACTTAAAGCCGTTCCTGGGGCCAGACGTGACCTTGGTGCCTGCACCGCGCTCTGCACCCCTGCCGGACGGTGCTCTATGGCCTGCCAAGGTTATCTGCGATGTTCTACACGAGCACGGCTTCGGCCAGGATGTGCAAACCTACCTGACGCGGAACAAGGCCGTGCCGCGTTCTTCGAATTCGCTGGCGGCGGAGAGGCCGCTTGTGCCGGTTCACCTGGATAGCATCGAGGCGGAACGTCCGTTTTTCGTGCCGGACAAAATCACCATTGTGGATGACGTCCTGACGATGGGACGCACAAGCTTCGCCTGCGCTGAACTGCTGCGAGCCGTCTGCCCTGATGCGGAAATCCGCATCTTCGCGATGATACGGACGCAAGGCCTTCAAGATGACATCGAGAAGATAGTGGACCCGTCCACCGGTATCATTGTGGGCTATCCATCCGGCAAGACCCATCGCGACCCATAAATGCACAAAGCCACAAATGTGGGCTGTGGATAGATGCCCATACGATGGTGAACACGCTTTACAGATTTGTTAAGGTATTTTTTAAAATACATAAGGTTAAAGGCAGCAATGAACGCAGTTGAAATCGAAGAAGCCATTTCTACGCTCGCACAAGCGCCCTTTAACGCGGAAGATTTTCCCTTCGCCTTCCTTGAAGCATTCGGGCGCAAAGCAACGGAGATCAAGCGGCTGCGGTCAGGCGCGACGAACAAGTCCGATGCCGGCGGCGTTCTTCAGCGAAACAACATTCATATCAAGACCTGCGGGGTAGGCGAGGTCAATTCCACCCTGGACGAGCTCCGCTCCAGCCCTGCTACCGGCAAAGCCAAAGCGAAGTTCATCCTCGCCACCGATGGCGTCACGCTCGAAGCTGAAGACCTGTCATCGGATGTGGCCCCAATCGTTTGCGATTATCCGGATTTCCCCGAGCATTTCGGCTTTTTCTTGCCCTTGGCCGGGATCAGCACGGTCAAACAAATCCGCGAGAGCGCCTTCGACATCAAGGCGACTGGACGCCTGAATCGCCTGTATGTTGAGCTCCTGAAGGACAATCCCGAATGGGGAACGGAAGCCCGCCGCCACGATATGAATCATTTCATGGCGCGGCTGATCTTCTGCTTCTTCGCCGAAGATACTGATATTTTTACCGAGACCGATCAGTTCACCGGCACGATCGAGCGCATGAGCGACAAGGACAGCTCGAACACCCACGAGGTGATCAGCATGCTGTTCAAGGCGATGAACACCAAACGGGATGAGCGCGCTGCGGCAGGCATCGCCCGTTGGGCAAATGCTTTTCCCTACGTGAACGGCGGGCTGTTTTCCGAAAGCGTAGACGTGCCGCGCTTTTCCAAGATCGCCCGCTCGTACTTGCTCCACATCGGCAATCTCGACTGGACCAAGATCAACCCTGACATTTTCGGCTCGATGATCCAGGCCGTCGCCGATGACGAGGAACGCGGCGCTTTGGGGATGCACTATACATCCGTGCCGAACATCCTGAAGGTGCTCAATCCGCTCTTCCTCGATGACCTGCGCGAAAAGCTGGACGAGGCGGGAGACAACCCCCGCAAGCTTCTCAACCTGCGCAATCGGATGGCGCGGATCAGGGTTTTCGACCCCGCCTGCGGATCGGGGAACTTCCTGGTCATCGCCTACAAGGAGATGCGGGCGATTGAGGCCGAGATCAACAAACGGCGTGGCGAAGCCGACCGGCGCACCGACATCCCGCTGACCAATTTTCGCGGAATCGAACTGCGCGACTTCCCTGCCGAGATCGCACGGCTGGCGCTGATCATCGCCGAGTATCAGTGCGACGTGACCTATCGTGGCCAGAAGGAGGCGCTTGCCGAGTTTCTGCCGCTCGACGCCATGAACTGGATCACCTGCGGCAACGCCCTGCGGCTCGACTGGCTGAGCATCTGCCCGCCCACGGGAACGGGCGTGAAGCACCATGCCGATGACTTGTTCATGTCACCCGTCGATCAGGCCGAGATCGACTTCGAGAACGAAGGCGGCGAGACCTACATCTGCGGAAACCCGCCTTACTATGGAAGCAGGAAACAAGAAGAAGATCAGAAATCCGACTTAAAGGATTTGTGTGGGCAATTCATCAAGAAATGGAAGTCACTTGATTATGTCGCGGGTTGGATGCTGAAGGCGCGTGACTACATGCGCCATACAGAAGCAGAAACCGCCTTCGTTACCACAAGTTCAATGTGTGAAGGGTTGCAAGTCTCTGTTCTTTGGCCGCATCTGATAAGTGCCGGAGTTGAAATCAAATTCGCTCACCGCCCATTTTCATGGGCAAACCTAGCAGCAAATAATGCAGGTGTAACCGTTGTAATCGTTGGTTTGACCAATCAAAACCGACCGCGCAAGAAACTCTACTTGGATGATGAGCAGGTGTGGGAGATTGATGGCCTCACGCCTTATCTCACCCCTGGAAAAACGGTTTTTGTTGAAACCTCTCCCAACCCAATTTCAGATCTCCCAAAGATGGTAATGGGCAGTATGCCTAGGGATGGTGGTAATCTGATTATGTCATCCAGCGAGGCAGCAGAATTTAGAGGATCATATCCAGATGCAGCTCACATGGTGCGGCGTTACCTGGGGTCGGAAGACCTAATCAAAGGATTGCAGCGAAGCTGTATCTGGATTGAGGACGAGGATGTTGCTGCGGCAAATGCAATACCGGAGCTGAGGGATCGCTTTGAACGGGTTCGCGATATGCGGTCGAAGAGCACACTTAAATCGACCAGAGACTATGCCGAGTACCCTTACAGATTTGTATACTTGGCCGGAAAAGCGACCAAGCAAACGCTCGCCATAGGAGCTGTGTCCTCTGAGTTGAGAGGCTTTCTGCCATGTGATTTGTTTTCACCGGAAGTTGTTGTGAATAACGCTGCATTTGCTATCTACGATAGCCCGATGTGGTGCCTTTCAATGGCTGCATCGAAGCTGCACTTTGTTTGGTCTATCGCGGTGTGCGGGAAGCTCGAAACCCGTATCCGCTATTCCAACACTCTCGGCTGGAACACATTCCCCGTCCCAAAACTAACCGAGAAGAACAAGGAAGACCTGACCCGCTGCGCCGAGGACATCCTTCTGGCGCGCGAGTCGCATTTCCCCGCGACCATCGCCGATCTTTACGACCCTGATAAAATGCCCGCCGACCTGCGTGCCGCCCATGACCGCAACGACGAAACCTTGGAGCGCATCTACATCGGTCGCCGCTTCCGCAACGACACCGAACGCCTCGAAAAGCTCTTCGAGCTCTACACCCGCATGACCAAGAAGGGGGCGGCATGAGCAGTGCAAGCATAACCGTTCAATCCCTCTTCGAGGAACCGGATGAGCGATGGGAACGAGATGACGAGTGGTCATTCCCGAAGTCCGTCGCGATAGGATGGCCGCTGCCAAACGCGCCGACGCCACAGGACTTTCGTGACTTCAGCGCAAAGTATTTTGCAGCGATGCGCGCAGTATGCACCGTTGTGAGCGACAACAAGATCGAAGACTATGTGGCAGGCTACCCGATCATTTTCTTGTTTCGCCATTCCGTTGAACTCGCTCTGAAGGCTGTAATTATGCACCAGGCCGGAAATGGGGCAAGCGGACATGATCTTTCAAAGCTGTCTGCGAAGGTTTCAGGTCTTCCTGCATGGGCACACGCTTGGATTATCGAGCTTCATCATTTGGATGAGCGATCCACAGGCTTGCGTTACCCAGACACAGAAGTCGGATTTTTTGAGGCCGGTGCATTGATGTCGGACTGGTTGGAGCGGACCGAAAAACTTCACTCCGTTCTGATCGAGCTCAGCCAAACACATTTATCGAAGAAAGACTTTGCATGACCAAATCTGTTCCCTCCGTATCCGTCACCTATGCCCAGAGCGGCACGTCCACCAAGTCGAACGAGCTCGGCATGCGCGAGATGCAAGAGGGTGCCTATGAGAAGCGCGGCGAGCAGTATCTTTTGATCAAGTCACCGCCAGCCTCGGGCAAGAGCCGCGCGCTCATGTTCATCGCGCTCGACAAGCTGCATAATCAAGGACTCAAGCAGGCAATCGTGGTGGTACCCGAAAAGTCGATTGGCTCAAGCTTCAACGACGAGCCACTGAGCAAGTTCGGTTTCTGGGCAGATTGGACCGTTGCGCCGAAATGGAACCTTTGCAACTCGCCCGGGACGGACGGCGGTAAGGTCAAATCGGTTGGCGCGTTTTTGGGAAGCGACGACCAGGTTCTGGTCTGCACCCACGCCACCTTCCGCTTTGCTGTCGAAAAGCTCGGAATCGAGGCGTTCGACGATCGGCTGATCGCTGTGGACGAATTTCATCACGTCTCGGCGAGCGAAGACAGCATCCTTGGATCGCAACTCAACGAGTTCATCACCCGCGATCGCGTGCATGTCGTGGCGATGACCGGAAGCTATTTCCGGGGCGATGCCGTGCCGATCTTGTTGCCTGAAAACGAGGCCAAATTCGATAGCTACACCTACACGTACTATCAGCAGCTCAACGGCTATACGTACCTAAAGCAGCTCGATATCGGCTACTTCTTTTACTCGGGCTCCTACGCCGATGACATCCTGAAGGTGCTAGACCCGACCGAAAAGACGATCATTCACATCCCGAACGTGAACTCGCGCGAGAGCACGAAAGACAAGCACCGCGAGGTCGAGCACATTATCGACGCCCTGGGTGACTGGCAGGGCACCGATCCAGTCACGGGCTTTCAGCTTGTAAAGACGCCGGAGGGACGGATGCTGAAGATCGCCGATCTGGTCGATGATGAGGCCGTGAAACGCGACAAGGTGTCTAGCGCACTCAAAGACCCGACGAACAAGGACAACCGCGATCATGTGGACATCATCATTGCCCTGGGCATGGCCAAGGAAGGCTTCGACTGGATTTGGTGCGAACACGCGCTCACGGTCGGTTATCGCGCCAGCCTGACCGAGATCGTGCAGATCATCGGTCGCGCAACGCGCGATGCCAAGGGCAAGACCCGCGCCCGCTTCACCAACCTGATCGCCGAACCTGATGCGTCGGAGACCACCGTCACCGAAGCTGTGAATGACACGCTCAAAGCGATCGCCGCAAGCTTGCTCATGGAGCAGGTTCTCGCTCCGCGCTTCAACTTTACACCGAAGACGCCAAAGAGCGAACCGGTTGAAGGTTTCGATTACGGGGAAGGGGGCTACGATCCGTATAAGGAGAATGTCGGCTTCAACGAAAAAAGCGGACAGTTCCAGATCGAGATCAAGGGGCTTTCCGCACCGAAGAGCAAGGAAGCGCAACGGATTTGTCAGGAAGACCTGAACGAGGTCATCACCGCCTTTGTCCAGGACAAGACCGCGATCGAGCGCGGACTTTTTGACGAAGAGCTCGTGCCCGAAGAGCTGACACAGGTGAAGATGGGCAAGATTGTCGGCTCGAAATTCCCCGAACTCGATGCTGAGGATCAGGAGGCCGTGCGCCAGCATGCCATCGCCGCCTTGAATCTGACCCAGAAAGCGAAAGAGGTCGCCCTGACGAACACCGATGACGACACGAAAGTCACAGGTAACACGGCGCTCATCGATGGTGTCAGGAAGTTTGCGATGGACGTGAAAGAGCTCGATATCGACCTGATCGACCGGATCAATCCCTTCGGCGAAGCGTACTCGATCCTGGCCAAGACCATGAGCGAAGAAAGCCTGAAGCAGGTTGCTGCGGTGATCTCTGCGAAAAAGGTTCAGCTATCCCCGGAAGAGGCGCGCGACCTGGCGCGGCGGGCTGTGAAGTTCAAGCAAGAGCGGGGGCGATTGCCTTCGATTACATCGCAGGATGCCTGGGAAAAGAAGATGGCCGAAGGCGTGGCGTTCCTTGCTCGTATGAAGCAGGAGGCCGCTAATGGCTGATAAGTTCACGGATGACGATGATGCGCTTCTTGCGGAACTCGGCGTTGAGGTAACGGCGAAGAAGGCCGTCACGCGCACCCCACGAGAAGAGCGGATCATTGCGGGTTTCGAAGAGATTCAGCGGTTCGCCGAAGAGCACGGCCGCGCACCGCAGCACGGTGAAGGCCGGGATATCTTCGAGCGCCTGTACGCGGTGCGTCTCGATCGTATTCGAGAGCTTCAGGAATGCCGCGATCTGGTCGTGCCAATGGACACCACAGGCCTGCTGATGGGCGGGACACAAGTCCTGACTGCGGATGCCGAAGAGCTCGACGATGATGCGCTTCTGGCCGAACTTGGCATCGAACTGGAAGCGCCACCGATAACTGAGCTGAAACACGTTCGATCAACAGCGGAGAAGAAGGCGGCTGAAGAGGTCGCGCATCGTGACAAGTGCGAGGACTTTGAGACCTTCAATCCGCTCTTTGAACAGGTGCAAAAAGAGCTCGATAGCGGGCTTCGCGAGACGCGGAAATTCGAGCTGAAGGCCGACATTGAGCCTGGCCGCTTTTTCATCGTCGGCGGGCAGAAAGCCTATGTCGCGGAGATGGGGGAGATCACGCTCACCGACCAGGGCCGCACCGACGCCAGGCTCCGGGTGATCTTCGACAACGGCACCGAAAGCAACATGCTCATGCGATCCTTGCAGCGGGCGCTGAACGCCGACGGCGATGCTGGTCGGCGTATCACCGAGCCTAATGCAGGGCCGTTGTTTTCTGACCAGGCCATCGACGGCGATGAGGCGAGCGGGACTATCTACGTCCTGCGAAGCAAATCGGATCATCCGCTTGTCACCGAGAACCGCGAGCTCGTCCACAAGATCGGCGTGACCAACATGAGCGTGGAGAAGCGGATCGCGGGGGCGCAACTCCAACCGACCTTCCTGATGGCCAATGTCGAGATCGTTGCCACCTATGAGCTTTACAACATTAATCGGACGAAGCTGGAAAACCTGATCCATCGTATCTTCGAGCCTGCCCGGCTTGAGATCGAGATCATGGATAGGTTCGGGCGACCGGTTGTGCCACGCGAGTGGTTCCTTGTGCCCTTGTTCGCGATCAAGGAGGCCGTCGAGCGGATCAAGGACGGGACGATCGCCGGATATGCGTATGATCCGCAAAAGGCGACACTGACCAGGCAATCTTCATAATGGGAAAAATTCGCAATCCGATCAGATTTTCAGAATATTATGGTGTTGATTCCAAAGAGCTCGACGATCGAGGGCTCCTCGATCCCACGCTGAACGCAGATACGAAGCTCTTCATTGATCCCCTTTTGCTTGAAGATTCCAAGCACGCAGAAATTGCAAGAAACGCCCGTCAAACCTATGAAAACCACTTCGGAACGATCATCAAGTTCCTAGCAAAGGCAAATTCTCCATCGGACGTTGCTTGGAAAAGCGCGGCGCGCCTGCTCACCTTTCCTGAAATCAAATGGACCTGTCTTGGCTATGGAGCCCAGTCAGTTTCCGGCAGTGGTTCCGGCTCCGAAATGACCAGCCAGTATATCGAAACGGCGCGTCAGATTGTCGAACTTGGTATCGAAGACCCTGACCTCTTCGTTGCTATGGCATTGTTTGAAAATGGCGTTGGGCCTGATCGCATCAGTGACATGACTTCAAACGTCATTGTAGGCGACTTAATCACTCTGAATGAGCGCATCTTGCCTGAGCTTGGAGTTCCCACACAGTCTTTGACGATCTCATTGCAAAATGGAAAAACCTACACAGGCAAGTTAGCGGCAAACCCATTTATTGGCTCCGAGGACCCCGTGATCCTCGTACCGAGCGACATTCTTCGCGCGCTACCAATTGCCGCAGATTGGTCTGATGTTGCCGACGCCGCCGCAAAGAACGCTCAGCTTCGCTCGCGCGTGAACGACCAGATCGCTCGAATGTGGCGTGTGAAAAGCAAGAAAGACAAAGATGAAATCCGCCGGTGGGCATTGTCCGACAAGGCATCGTTCCAGACTTTCATGGAAATGTTACGTGGAGCCAGCCCAACTGCGTATGACATGCATGGCGATCCGTTAGGCGAAGTATTCTGGCGCAAGATCGCAGCAGCGTTGTCCGAAGTAGAGCCATTGCCTATCGCAGCACCGGCCAAGATGGACCTTGCTGGCGTTGAAAGCGTTGTCGCGACCATCATCGAGCAGTTCCGCTTTTTGATCGAGGACCGGCGGTTCTCAGAAGAACTGTATCACCAGGGGAAGCCTCGACCTGAAATCGCTGCGCAGCGTCTGTTTTTTGCCGTGGCACATGCTTACTGCAAAGCAAACGATCTTGATCTGACACCGGAAGCTGAGACGGGCAATGGCCCGGTGGATTTCAAACTCTCTTCTGGTTTTTCAGGGCGCGTCGTGGTGGAAATCAAGCTGTCTCGGAACCCGAAACTTGTAGACGGGTATATTAAGCAGCTTGAAACCTACAAAACAGCTGAGGAAACTTTGTCTGGCTACTACGTCGTGGTTGATGTTGGGCATATGGGCCGGAAGGATAAGCGTCTGCTTGAGATCAAGAACGCAACGAGCCAGAAGGCGCAGGCAACCTCCCCGATCCATTTCATAGATGGCGCGCGAAAGAGGTCAGCTAGCAAGCTCTAAGAGCTGGAAAATTAAGGTTTCTGAATGATATACCCGCGCCCGAGCTTCGACCGTCGCATCACATCCAAGGCGGATCGTGCCGCCTCTGCGGTATCATATTGATCCTGGCGACAGGTTCCGGCCTGGCCAATGCGGCCCCACTCTCGGATCAAGGTCACGCCGCCGAACAATGTCGGCCGCATCTGAATTCGGTAAAAGCGCGCCATATTCTGCGTGGGATCAATCCTGCAAAGGATGACTGGTCCAGTCATGTCACCCGCCTCACGGTTTTCGTGCTGACCTTGAACAGTCGAGCGATCTCCGCCAGGGGCCGGTGCTCTTCATCCCGCATGCGTTTCACCTCGTCACGCTGTGCAGGCGACAGGGCAGGGGGTCTGCCCCCGACCCGGCCACGCTTTCGGGCGGCTTGAATCCCCTCCCTGGTGCGCTCCGATATCCGCTCACGCTCGAACTGCGCGATCGAGGCGAAGACGTGGAAGACAAGACGGCCTGCCGGGGTCGTCGTGTCGATGTCCTCGGCCAGGGATCGGAATCCGGCTCCCCGTGATCCGATGGCTTCGACGATATCGAGAAGGTCTTTGAGGGATCGGGCCAGGCGATCATATTTCGTGACAACGACGACATCGCCTTCCCTGAGCTGGTCGATCATGAGATCGAGCTGAGTACGGGCTCGCTTCGTGCCGGTGATCTTGTCGGCATAGATGCGTTCTGCGCCCGATGCTTCCAGGGCATCGATCTGAGTTTCAAGCTTCTGGTCGTCTGTGCTGACGCGGGCATATCCAATGATCATGCATCAATAGTGCCATAAACGTCCCAAAACTCAAAAGGTTTTGGCTAGGGTTTTTGTCCTTATCAACAGCTTGATCTATAGTGGCGCCGGGCAGGTGGACAAAAACGACCGTTTTTGCACAGTAAATATGTAACATATTCTCCTTGAGGCCGCATAGAGAATATGTTACATATCTCTAAGGTGAAAATGCTGCACAAAGGAGAGGAGGATGATGCCGGTAATTAGACTGAATGATGCTACGTTCGTTGATTTGAAGTCAATTTCGACATGGATCGGAGCCAAAACACCTTCTGAAACAATTGTTCGACTCGTCCAGGAAAAAATGGAGGCCCTTGATCTTGAGCGCGACATTGATCCTGACCTAGTTCAACAGAAAGGCTCCGGCGCTCACATGGCATTCGACAATGCTCCCGGCCTTTCATTCACGAAGGTCCTTTCAGCGAAGGTGGATGGAAACTCGCTCCAGAAGCCAAACTGGGCAGGTATACTTCTTGCCGCCATTGGCGCACTCACAAACAAGGGTATTTCGGGTCAAAATCTCATTAAAGAGTTGCAAGTGCCCGCAAAGAGCGCTGTGTATGAGGAAGATGGATACCGATACCATGCTGAACTTGGAATCTCGGTGCAGGGGCAGTCAGCTCAAGATGCTTGGCGAGAGGTTTCTCGAATTGCGAACAAGCACCTTATCCCCGTCGAGGTCACGTTTCAGTGGCGCGAGAACGAAAAGGCCCAGCACCCTGGACGAACCGGCCAGCTATGTGCCGGAAACTGAATTGAGGAGATTTCTCTACGGACAAAATGCGCTCCACTTCGTGCGCATCTTCTGCATATGACTACTTAACAAGGGCGGGGCTGATTGTGTTGCTTCGCTAGAAAATGGACAGATTTTGCAGTTTCGATTTTTTGCATCCCTTGCCGTGTTTCTGGGCTCCTATTTGCCGTTAGGGATTATTCTGCTCGTGCAAGATATTGACTACAACAACTATCAACCTTGTTGTTGGGAAATCTGGAAGAGCAGCTGCGGTTGGCTACCTGAACTCAAGAATCCATACTTTTCTCTCCCGATCTTCCTCGTGTCGGCTGTTTGTTTTGCAGTAGCGATATACTCCTTGACCAGCGCGAGACCAAAGAACCCCATAAATATTAGCGCTACTAAATACATACCAGCCGAGTTGATGGGCTACACACTGCCCTACGTGGTATCGTTCATGAACCTCGACTATCAGGAAGCCGGGAAGTTCGTCGGTCTCATAGTCTTCTTGCTATGGATGTTTTGGATCACGCACCGTTCCGGCCAGCTATTGCTCAACCCTATTTTCATCGCCTTCGGTTGGAGATTGCATGAGATATCGTACAGCTTTCCCGGTAGCGACAAACTTCACCAAGGACGCGCACTGTCAAAAGAGCCTTTAAGTCCGGGCACACAGTACGTCCATGTGCTGATCCAAGATGTAATGATTGTTAAAGCGGCTGATTGAAAGGGCGGGCATGACAGCACTAGACGATTTGAGAGCGTTTAACATCGGCGAAGCCCATATCGTATTATGGGTTTTCAGAGGACCACGAGGACCAGCTGTTCAACCTCCAAGCTATACAGGACGATGGGTGCAAACTGATCAAGCGGTTGACCAACGCCTAAGAACAGCATTCTCGAACGAACGAGACCGCATACAAGAAACAATGGAGTACAGCCTTCTCGCGGAGAACAATGAGGCAAGCGCTTTGCGGATCGAAAGAGACGAGACACATGCTGGAATTTTCATGTTATCATCGGGCGAAGAGGTCGAAGCGAAACGCGCAAGATCGGAAAGCGACCTTGTGAACACGAGCTTCTACGCTATCAAAGCCACGCACGGTGAAAGCGTTATCTATGCGGTACGGCAAGCCGATAAATCTTGGAAAAGTCGCCATAGAAGATCACTACGTTCCACATTTATTATGCGCGAACATGAGCTCACCGTTGATGACACGCCACGATTTGACATTCACGAGGGGGTAAACTTCTTCGTAGTAGGAGATCAACTACTGATAAACGGAAAGAAACAGTTTGAGTCCATATTGAGATACAAAGCAGCCCATGTCTCGGACTTCGACGACCTGAAAGCCGAGGCTGAGTTCTCCGAAATATTCTCGGATGTGGCTCCGTTAGACGAGCACATTCGAAACAACAAGATACAGCTGAGGCGTGCGCAAGCCATTCGACAGAAAGGCCATTACAGAGATGCAGCATTCATGCAAAGGCTTCGCGATAACTATATGCAGTTCGGATTTCAAATCGAGTTCGACGATAACGGTCTGATTGTTCCGACCCCCGAAACATGCTCTGAAATAATAACCGCACTTCTTGATCACCGACTGTCCTCAGCGTTCTCCGAGAACATTTACGATGTCCAGAACACAACTACGGTGGCTGTTTAAAACTGGCTGATACCCATTTGCAGTCGCTTGGGCCAAGGCCGGCAGGTCACCCTGAAACCGCCCTCGGCCAGGATCACACCAGAACCCAAAGGCCCCCGCCTGTTGACGGGGGCCTCGATCATTGTGGCGGTGCGGGCTGTTACTCGGCGGCCATCCGGTCGGTCTGCGCGGTGCGCTCCATGATGTAGTCAACGGCCTTCTGCGCCTCTGACGCAGCGCGGAAAATCGCGCGGCTGTCTTCCTTCATCGCCTCCAGCCATCCTTCGACATAGGCCGCGCTCTGATCGAATTCCGGCTCTACCCCGATCTGTGCGCAAAGCATGCAGTTGCCAATCTCCGCGACCAGCTCCTCAAATGCATAGGCCTTGCGGTCATTAAACCGACCCAAACGGTCCAGCCGCTTCGTCGCGCCTGTCCAGTGGATTGTCTCATGGGCCAAGGTGCCAAAATATCCAGCCGCCCGATAAAACGTGCCAATCGGCGGCATGTGGATGCGGTCGGTCTTGATGTTGTAGTAGGCGCGCGGCTCCTCGGTCACGTCGATCTGCGCGCCGGTCGAAGCAAAGAACGCCTCAAGCTCGGGGTCGGCTACGGTGCCAAGATCACGGGGCGGATCGGGCAGGATGTAGAATTCAGCGGGTAAACCCTCGATCTGGTCGGAGTTAAACACGCGGTAGGCCTTGGCATAGGGGATCTGACGTTCCTCGCCATTCTCGTCCTCGCGCTCGACGGTGCCGTATTTCACCACGGTTGCGGATTTCTCCCCCTTGCGGACATGGCCCCCAAGCTGTTTGGCCTGATTGAACGTCATCCAGCGGGCTGAGGTGTAATCCTTGGCCATCGCGGTTGCCCAAAGCATCAGGATGTTGATGCCCCGATAGGCCTCGCCGTTGAACCTTTCCGGCAAGCTGACCCCTGCCCCTCCACCAGTCCACGGTTTGCGCCAAGGCGGCGTTCCGGCCTCGATCTGCGCGATGATCTGATTGGTGACATGGGAATAAACGTCAAACTTCTCTGCGGTCATTTGTGACCCTCCTTCGAGTGACGCGGTCCGGGTCTCTTCCCCTTTCCGCCGATGGGCGGGCCTTCCTTCTCTGTTGTCTGGAATGCCCATGCATTCCGGACGGCAGAGCAGGTAAGGGCAAAGCCCGTCCTGCGGCCCGGCGGGGCCGTGACAACCGGGTAGAGGGCGTGAATTTGGGAGGGAACCGCGCGCCTGCACGTGGGAGGAACCGGAATTCTCGACCGGAACCGACGCCAACGGCGGCGCTTGCCGGTTTTCTCGGACCTGCCGGGATGGCAGGCGGATCAACAGGATATGGAAGCTGTCAGGGTTGGGGTGAGCGGACGCTAGTCCGTCGATCCCCTGCCCTGGCTACCACTCGAAGCGAGACCGGCACCTAGCCGGGATCACTGAACTCTATAAGCTTTACAGACGTGAACCGAAGTGAAGGGCAGCCATAATCTTTTCAAATTCTTAGGGTATTGTTCTGGGATAGGAGATTCAAATGACAGCCGACGTACTAGGGCCAGACAACGCATTTTGGATTGATGGCGAATGGCTTGGTTGGGATAGCATTATCGACCCAGAAGAAACCAAATACAGCCGCCTCGCTGAGCTTGAGCGCGAGGCTGAACTACGCCTTAAGTACCCGAACGCTGATCCAACTTTGGTTCCGTACTTTCAGGACCTGCTGACGCTAGCAGAGGCATATTTCTGCGATACAGGACAGCACCTCAACGTCTACGGCGACATTGGTGAGCTTTTCGGTGCGATCATGTATGGAATCAAACTTCACAAGAACCATGCCCAAGGCTCCGATGGTAGATTGGGAAACGACTTCGTTGAAATCAAAACAATCTCGCCGATCAACAGCAAAGAAAAGACCAGCGTGCGTCTCGACAGGCATTTCAATAAGTTGCTCGTCGTAAAGATTGACGATGACTTTGAAGTTTCGGGACGCCTCATAAAGCGGGCCAACTTGCCAAAAAGAGCGGGCAACAATCTCCGGCTGTCATGGGCAAACATGCCTGAAGCCAACTGATCTCAAACTGCTCACCTCTCCAATAATATACTATTGAGTGCATTGCTGAATTCCGCCACACTGAGACTGTCTCTCCTTTCTCAGTTTATGCGATGAACCAAACGACTGAACTCGAACTCAACGTGACCACCGAACAAGGCCTTCGGGCGCTTGCCGAGGAGGGACATACGGTCGAAGTGCTGTGCAAAGCCGATCCTGAACGCAAAGGACCAAGCTGGTACGGTCTATGGATTATGCGGACGGTCGGAAACGATGGGCAGGAGAAAATTCTTGTCACTGCCAGGACGCGCGTGACGCAAAATGCGATAAGAGTGCGCGAGTTCAAGACTGCAACTGGAGTTATTTCGTTCCTCGTCGGCATAGGGTTCGCACAGGCGAGCATTCCTATGAAGAACGGGGAAACGACCTCTCATCGCCTCGTCAGTGACTGAGGCCCGGATCGCGGTCGATGTCCCGATCCTTCTCGACCTCCTGATCCTTCTCTTGGTCGCGTTCGTCTTCGACTTCCAGCCGCTCACGCGGCTTGTTCAACACGTCTTTGAGCCGCTCGTTCACTGACGGCTTGCGGTCCTCGCGCCCAGTATCACCTGCAAGCTCAGATTCGCTGTGACCGTCCAGCTTGTGAACCGCCACCTGACCATCGCGCCCGGCGTCCTTCTCCATGATCTCTTTCAGGCGCTCCCGCGCATAATTGCGGCCTTCCGACTTGGGCGTGTCGTCCTGGTCCGGTGACCGGCCCACAACGCGCGCCAGCCGCTCCCGGAAATCCTCCGGGGTGCGGTCGCGATCTTTTGCCGTCGCGGCCCTGAGCGCTGCCAGACCAGCAGAGACACGACCCTGCCCAGCCTCACGCTCGATGCCATAGGTCTCGCGCGCCAGTTCCAGCCGTGCGCGCATTTCGCGGAACGCGGCACGAGCCTGGCGGGCGGCATGGACGACAGCGCCACGTTCGGTGACGGGTTTGTATTCCCGTCCCTGGCGCTCGGCCATCGCCTTTGCCCGCCGCTCCATAGAATTGGCCGCCGGTCCCAGCTTCAGCTCAGGGTCGCGGTCCAGCTCCTCCGCCGTCAGATCGTCACCCCGTTCCAGCGCCGCCTCGCGCTGCGCCTCAAGCGACCGGTGATCGACACGCTCCACCTCCCCTGCCCGCTCCAGCGCGCGGTTCTGCAACTCGGCCCAGAGGCCGCGCATCTGCTCGATCTCGACGCCGCCGGTTTTCGCGGAATCGAGCACTCGAGTTTTGGCCGTGAAGCCCTCCGCTTCCAGCTTGCGGGTGGAGGTCAGGACGTGGGCGTGATGGTTTCGCTGATCGCCTTCCCGGTGCGGCGCGTGGATCGCCACATCGACGGCCACGCCGTAGCGGCTGACCAGCTCTTGGGCGAAGTCGCGGGTGATTTGAGACCGGGCCTCGGCGCTGATCTCGGAGGGCAGGGCCAGCTCCCACTCGCGGGCGGTGACGGAGTTGCGGCGGGTCTCGCTGGCCTCGACCTCGTTCCAGAGGCGGGACCGATCCGTCGCCCAATCCGGCGCGTCCTTCGGGGTCAGAATGAAGGTCTCCTCGATGCCCTGCTTGCGGGTGTAATCGTGGACGCGTCCTTCGCGCTGGCACTCTATGCGCTCCCCGACACGGTAGGCCGCGGCTGCGGTGGCAGAGCGCCCGGCGCTGCGTTTGATCGTTTTCACCGAGAGGTGGTAGCTGGCCATGCCGACTACCCCGCCCTGTGATGCAGACGATACCGACGCGCGCCGCTGCTGACCCCGGCCCATGCCCTAACATGGGCCACAGGGTCAGCCGTCTTTTCCCCGATGGATCGCGCCCTGCCCCGGCGCGATACGAGTGTAAAAGACAGCCCGCCCGAAGCGAGCCTTTGGCTCTCTGAGGCGCGGGCTTGCCAGTGATCTGCCCCCAAATCCCCAGCCTCATGGGGGGCGGGATATGGGAACAGTTCACTGGCGGCTTGCCGGGGGCAAACCCGGTTCGTGTCGGCACCGCCAAGTCCGACGGCACGGACCTCCCGCAAGGAAGACGCCAGCGGCAGACCGGCCCCAACCGTGGGGCATCGGGCGAGGCGATGGCGCGACATTGCGGGACGCGATCCAACTGCCGAAGTTGGCCCTGGAGAGTTTGAGAGGCCGGGAGGGTCTTTCATTCCGGCGCGTATCGCGTCGGATGGAGTTCGCCATCGGCTGAGGCCCTGCCTCAAGGAGATCGCACGCAAAGCTCGGAACCGTAGGTGGAGAGTTTGCATAAGTGCGCCCTTGTCCTTTACAGGTCTACGGGTACACGCTAAAGATGATTTGTTAAATATAAAATTCAACCATTAGAATTTTTCAGTGAGGCTGGTGATTTGGCCGAGACAGAACTTGAACGCGCAGAAAAGCGCTATGCCCAAGCCAAGGCCCGCTTGCAGGCTCTGAAAAACCGAGAAGCCACCAGACAGCGCAAGCTGGATACCAGGCGCAAGGTAATCCTGGGCGGAGCGCTCATAGATCTGGCGGAACGGGATTCCAGTGCTGCTGCAATGCTCGACCGGCTGATCCGTAACCTCTCCCGAGAACAGGATAGCAAAGCGTTTGCAGGTTGGGAGGTGCCCTCCCCTATCCCTACCGATGACAGTGCAATCTGATGCGAAGCCTCACGCTTCTATTAGGGGGTCTGTTTCACTTTTTCGGTCGGTTGATCTTCACGCCCATCCTGTTGGGCTGGATGATCGGCGCTGTGCTGTTCGGGGCGATGCTTGGAACGCTTGTGGCCACGCCATTCATCTTTGCCTTTTTCGACCAAACGCCCGGCGAAAGCGCCTGGCAATGGCTGGTCTTCGGTCCCTTCATGTTTGTGGGCGCTGTCTTCGGTTTCCAATACTGGCGCATGGCCTCCGGGGCCGATACCTATTTCGGGCTGTCGGGTGACAGCCACGGCTCGGCCCGGTTTGCGAACCGCAAGGAACTGAAGAAGCTGGAGCGGGGCAAAGGGCAGGAAGATCGCGGTCTCCTGATCGGGCGCAATCCGCACACAGGTCGGTTGTTGCGCTATGATGGCCCGGCGCATCTGATCACCCTCGCCCCGACGCGGGCCGGGAAAGGTGTTGGCACCGTGATCCCGAACCTGCTGGCGGCGGAACGCTCCGTCCTGGTGATTGACCCCAAGGGCGAGAACGCGCGGATCGCGGGCGAGGCCCGGCGACGGTTTGGAACCGTCCATGTCCTCGATCCCTTCGGTGTTAGCAACACTGGCATCGTTAACGGTCATCCCTCCGCCGCCTATAATCCTCTCGACCGGCTAACACGGGACAGCCTCGATCTGGGCGAAGACGCCGCCTCCCTGACAGAGGCGCTGGTCATGGACCCGCCCGGTCAGGTGACGGAAGCGCATTGGAACGAGGAGGCCAAGGCCATCCTCGGCGGGCTGATCATGTTTTGCGTCTGCCATGAGGATCGCGAGCGCCGGTCCCTCGCCACCGTCCGGGAATATCTCACCCTGCCCCCTGAAAAACTCCGGGCTCTATTGGAGCTGATGCAGGACAGCGACGAGGCAGGCGGGCTGATCGCCCGCGCCGCCAACCGCTTCCTCGGCAAGGCCGACCGGGAAGCGGCCTCGGTCTTGTCCAACGCGCAGCGCCATACGCACTTCCTGGACTCGCCCCGGATCGCCAAGTGTCTGTCGCGCTCGGACTTCGCTTTCTCCGATCTGCGCCACCGGATCACCTCCGTCTTCCTGGTGCTGCCACCCAACCGGATGGACGCCTACAGCCGCTGGCTGCGCCTTCTGATCTCTCAGGCGCTTCAGGACATCGCACGGGACGCAGAAGCGCTGACGGCCACCACAGGCGCTCAGAGCGCTTCTCAGCGCCTCAGGACGCCCACGCTGTTCCTCCTGGATGAGTTCGCCGCTCTTGGCCGTCTGGAGGCCGTAGAGCGCGCCATGGGGCTGATGGCAGGCTACGGGCTTCAGCTCTGGCCAATCCTGCAGGACATGAGCCAGCTCAAGAACCTCTACGGCGACCGTGCTGGCACCTTCATTGCCAATACCGGGGTGCAACAGGTCTTCGGAGTGAATGACTTCGAGACGGCCAAGTGGCTGAGCCAGATGATCGGCCAGGAAACTGCCGGGTTCCAGACTGACAGCTTCAAACCGGGCGATGGCCCCAGCTTCTCGAACAACCTCACAGGCCGCGATCTGTTGACCCCCGATGAAATCATGCAGCTCCCGCCAGACCGTCAGCTCCTTCGCGTCCAAGGGCAGGCTACTGCCATCGGGCAAAAGCTGCGTTACTACACCGATCCTGAATTTGCCGGGCTCTTCACGCCTGAGGCCCGATAACCTGAAAGCATTCCGCTATGTCTGACACGCCTGCCTCCACTGCCCCGCTTTCGGACGATGATCTGCGCGAAACTCTCGATCTTCTCGCCACGGCGGTCGCCAGCATCTCGGATCGCGTGGATGATCAGACACGGGTGCTCGACCGCGTGAACAAGACGGCGACGGAAGCTCGGTCTGCCGCCTTTGCCGCCCAAAAGCAGACGGACCCGGAACACTATGGCGAGATTGTCGGCGCAACCATCGACGGCAGGATCGGCGATACCCTGGACCGGGTTGGCCAGATGGCTGGTGATCTACTCCGGGCCTCGAACCATACCCAAGAGGTTCTCAGGAAAGCCGAAGATGCCAAGTCTGACACAATGCGCCAGCTCTGGGAAAGAGAGCAGAAGCTGGATCGCTTCAGAAGCCGTCTTCCATGGTTTGGTCTGGGTGCTGTCGTTCTGGCTCTTGTCCTGACGGTGACGCTTCCTCGTTTCTTAGCCAGCAACGCTTCCACATGTGCTGTCCTTGGAGCCTCCTGGACCACGACAACCACGGGTCTTGACGCTTGCGTGTTCTACCAACGGTAAGCGATGAGATGCTGATGGCTTGAGTGTTGGAGGCTATGAGGTAGTGAAACATCATATTGTGGTAATGTGGGTATGTGGGAAGTGGTTAGTAGCTCAAGGGGAGTTAAATAGAGTTATAATATAGTTACACTGTGGGTTTTTGCCTGTAAGTCGCTGGTATTAATACCATATTCAAGGTGACCGGTGTGTGAAATGACGAATCCGGGTGTGTGAAGTGACGAATCCGGGTGTGTGAAATGACGAGGCTGTGCCGAAGTTATCCACAGGCAGATCGGTGTGTGAAATGACGAGTCTTGACGTGTGGTGTGTGAAATGACGATAGTAACCCATGGTGTGTGAAATGACGAATCTCGAACGTGCTCGGTGGTGTGTGAAATGACGAATTCACGCTCCCCGTTGCTGCCTGACCGTCATCCGCAAAAAGACCTGTTCGTGTGTGACATTGTGGATGCCGTCCCCAAGGGCGACATGGCCTCGATGGAACACCCGGTCTTCACACTATCGACCAAGCCGGATATGAAGCCTCGGCGGTATCAGAATGGCGAGAACTTCATCGAAGTGTCGCCGTCACGGTATGGGCTTGCCACCGTGCATGACCGTGATGTTCTGATTTACTGCATCAGCCAGTGCATGGCCGCGCTCAATGAGGGGCGAACGGTTAGCCGTACGCTGCGGTTCAAGGCGCATGACCTACTCGTGGCGACGAACCGGC
>NZ_JBEFLP010000012.1 GCF_040149665.1 Sulfitobacter sp. HNIBRBA3233
ACCCCCCGTCGATCGTGTCAGACCCGCCTCCCGGCGTGATCCAGTCGCTCCCGCCCCCCGCGTTGATCGTTTCGGTAGCGTCGGTTCCCTCCAGCACTTCGGCGGCGTCGGTACCGGTGATATCGGTCGTGTCCGGCCCGTCTGTGCCCCCGCCGGTGCCCCCGTCAGGATCGGTCGGCACACCCTCGGCAAAGGCGGGCGGATCGAGCGCATCCAGCAGCCCGTTGCCCTCGCTTATGCTCCACCATGCGGCGGTGCCGTCGGGCGCGATGGCCAGATCCTCGGTGCTGACATATTGCAGCGGATCGCCGATGCCGCGGGTATAGACATCCTCGTCCACCAGCGTGCCGGCGCTGTCGTAGGTGCGCACGAACATGTTCTTGTCAAAGGCCGAGGACGCCTGTTGCAGGTTCTGGAACGCCAGCGCGAAGCCCCCGCCCTCCAGCGCGAAGACACGCGGTTTTTCCTGCACTTCTCCGGTGGCGCCGGTATAGGCGGTGATCACATCGCCCTGCTGCACCCCCGCGCTGTCGAAAATGGCAAAGAAGATGCCCTGCACGTCGCCGCCTTCGGTGCGCGCATCATCCGCGAAGCGCCGCGCGCTGAACGCCACGACCACATTGCCGCCCGCCAGCCCCGCCACGTCGATGGCCGCGAAGTTGCGCGTATCGGTGCCTTCGTTGGGCCGGAAGCGCAGGCCGCCCACCTCGATCTTCACCGCGCGGGGCGACAGATCGGTGTCGAACAGATGCAGCCGCGCCGTCGATGTGGCATCGGCAAAGTCCAGCGTCGCCCAGGCGAAGCCGCCCTCGATCTCCTCCACAGCGGCGGAGAAGGGAAAGAACCGGTCAAGGAAGCTGCGCGGATAGACCTGGGTGAAGAACACCCCGTCCGGGTCGGGCGCATTGAGCGCATCGGCACCGTAAAGAAGCGTGCCGTCCGGCAGGGTGTCGATGGCCGTGGTATTGCCAAGGCGCGGGTAGAGATGCCCCGCCTCCGACACCAGCACCCGCGTGCCCGACGCGCTGCCGTCGGCAGCGTAGTCCTGCGCGTAGATCGTGCCGTCATCCCCGTCGAGGAACAGCTCTTCGTGGTAATAGACCCGCAGACCACCCCCGTCGAGGTCACGCGCGCCCATGATATTGATGCTGAAACGCTCGGCGTCCGTGGTGATCTGCGTCTTGTCGTGCACGACGCTTCCGTCCGGTTTCAGGACGCCGAAACTATCGGTCAGAAAGAAAAAACTCGAACCCGAAGGCAACATGAAACTTGGCATGGGACTCCCCGTGAATGTCTTGCGTGAAAAAGGATGCGGTGACCGCTGGCGGGATCATATCCATCGGCACCACGACAACCGTCCCCCGAAAAGGGGAGAGCCGCCGCTGCGGGGGCAGCGGCGGCTCTGGTGTCAGGTCCTGTGCGGGGGGCGGCGATTACAGGAAGACGGTATCGTCCGCAAAGACCAGCGCCTCGATGTTGACCAGCTGGTCGGTGCCGTCGCCGCCGCTGCCCAGGTATTCCACGAAGACAAAGCCGTCGCGCATATCGATCGCGTACTCGTCCTCGTTGCCCGAGAAATAGGCGTAGTCGAAGCCGCTGCCGCCGTCGATGTAGTCGTCCGATCCACCACCGGTGATCCGGTCGACCCCGCCGTTGCCATAGATCACATCCTCGCCGTAGAGGCCGCGCAGGAAGTTGCGCCCGTTGTTGCCGGTCAGGATGTCGTCAAAGCTCGACCCCGTCAGGCTTTCGATCGAGGTATAGAGATCGCGCGCCGCGTCACCCGCGGTGCCACGCCCCAGCAGCAACGAGGCGACAACCCCTTCGGTCGCGAGCGAATAGGCCACCGTGTCGAGCCCCGATCCGCCATCGTAGCGGTCCTTGCCGCCGCCCGAGCCCACGAACCAGTCGTAGCCGCCCAAGCCGCGGAAATCGTCCTCTCCCTCCGAGCCGTAGGCCAGATCGCTGAAGATCGATCCGGTAAACCGCTCGATGCTGTCGTAGGTGTCCCCGAGCGCCTGGCCGCCGATCCCGCGGCCGCCGCCGAGATCGACCTCGACCCGGTCGTCGGCCAGCACGTAGGAGATCATGTCGCGGCCCGAGCCCCCTTCGTAGACGTCGCGCCCGTCAGAGCCGACGAACCAGTCATAACCGCCCAGACCGCGGAACTGGTTCTCGCCCGACGTGCCGAAGAACAGATCGCTGTAGATCGATCCGGTGACATCCTCGAAGGAGGTCAGCGTGTCCGTGCCCGACCCGCCGACAGATGTGCCATCCTCGAGGTTGACCGCCACGCGGGCCGTCGCATCGAAGTAGGAGACCATGTCGCGGCCCGATCCGCCGTCGAGGTCGTCGTCGCCCTGACCGGGGGTGATCCAGTCACGGCCCGCGCCGCCAAAGATCGTGTCGGCGCCTTCCAGACCGTTGAGGAAGTTGTTCACCGGGTTGCCCATGATCGTGTCGGCGGCGGTGGTCCCGTCGGTCAGCACGCGGCCGATTTCAAGGTTGCCGCCGCGCAGGAACATCTGCGCCCCGACGCCGAGCGCCGTGGCGTCGGCGGTGAAGGTGACATCGACGAAAGCATCGCTGTTGTCGAAGTCCACGAGGAAGGTCGCCAAGCCATCGATCTCGGTGATGGTCAGGAAGGGTGCGGGTGCATCGACCCCTTCGATGATCACCGCATCCTCGCGACCGAAGTCCGCGAAATGCGTGCCGTCGATTGCCGAGGCCGACCCCGAGACGAGGTCCATGCCCGCGCCGCCGGTGATCGTGTCAGCGCCTGTGCCGGGGCGCAGCAGATCGTCGCCGTCGCCGCCTGCGATATCGTCGTCGCCGGTGCCACCGTTGATGGTGTCGTTGCCGTCACCGCCCACCAGCTCGTCGTTGCCGGCACTGCCGTCAAGCGAGTCGTCGCCGCCCAGACCGGTGATGGTGTCGTCACCGCCCAGACCCAGCAGCACGTCGCGGCCCTCGGTCCCGTTGATCTCTTCGCCGGCGGAGGTGCCTATTTCGGTGACGTCACCGCTGATCCGGGCAAGGCCCGCGCGGATCGCATCGGTCACATCCGCGCCCGAAGACGTGGTTTCGACGACCACACCGCCACTGCCCAGATCGGACAGGGCCTCTTCGTAGACCTCGCCGGAGCCGAAGCGCGTGGTCCCAATGATCGGGATCGCACCCATTTCGCGGAAGGATTCGCCAACCAGCGCCACGAGCGGATCGTCCGCCAGCCGCTCGACCGGGGCGCCGATATCATAGCCGGGATCGCCGGGGTCACGGATGGTGGGCTGGTCGGGGGGGATTTCCAGACCGCTGCCGTCACCGGTGCTGCCCGTTGCCGTGGCCCCGCCCCGGCCACCCGTGGTGGCCAGACCGTCCGGTCCACCCTCGACGTCGATCTCGCCGGTTTCAAGGAAGTTGCGGATGTTGGTTTCATCCAGCCCGTAATCCGATGCCGTGTGCGCGGGCGCATCTGTGGCCATATAGATCACGCGGCTGCTGTCCTCGCGCAGGTTCAGGCCCACGCCGTTGGCCGCCCGCCACAGGCCGACCCATTGCGCCTCGGGTCCGTCGCCACCCGATCCGGTGCTGAGCCCGTCAAGGGTCGCCTCGAAGGCGGCCACATCGTCGGTCAGCGCCAGCTCGGCCTTGTAGAGGTAATCTCCCTCGCTGCCGTAGGGCGAGAACGGGTAATCGATGAAGGACGCGATGGCAAAGCGCACGTCCTCGTTCTCGGCGCGCAGGTCTGCCGCGATTTCACGCGCCGCGGCCCGGAACGAGAACAGATCGTCCGAGAACGAGCCCGACAGATCCACCAGGAAAATGAAGTCAAGCGGCGGGCAGTCCTCGATCTCTTCGGCGGTCAGGTCGATGGTGCCGTCGGTGAACTTCGCGAATTCGACGTCCATCAAGGTGTCGATCCCGTCGAGCCCGGCCTTGTGGGTGATCGTGACCTCGCCGGTCGCGTCGTCACGTTCGATGGTATAGGAGGCGCAGGGCCCGTCGTAATAGGCCGTGTCGGTCCCGGCACCGCCCTCGAGCGTATCGTTGCCCTCGCCGCCGACCAGTTCGTCGTCGCCGGCGCCGCCCTTCAGTTCGTCCGCACCGCGACCGCCCGCCAGCATGTCGTCACCGGCGTTGCCGGTCAGCGTGTTGTTGGCGGCGTTACCGATCAGCATATCCTTGCCCGACCCGCCGGTCGCATCCTCGATCACCACGCCGTTGGCGATCGAATAACCGCCCAGCTGGGTGTTGCCCGCGGCGGTGGCCAGCGTCGAGTAATAGCCGCCCGCGTGGTAATCGGCATCCGTCAGCTCGTTGAGCGGCTGCGAGCCCACGCGCCCGGCCATGTCCGCATAGGCATTCGTCAGCTTCACCTCTTTCAGAAGCGCCGCGTCCTCGGGCTGCTCTTCCTGCACCAGCGTGGCATCATTGAGGTTGATATAGGCGTTCTGCGCGCCGTTATACGCGATCTTGTCGCCGTCCCCGCCGGTGTCCCAGATGGTATAGAAGGCCCGCCCGATGGAAATGCTGCCGTCCCCGCCCGACAGGTCCAGCGCGGTGGTGCCCTGATCGGTCAGCGTATAGGTGGTGTCGCCGGTATGGGCCGCCCTGGTGCCGTAGATGTCCTGCAGCGTGGCGATATCCAGCGCCGCGGGGGTGACGGAATTGCCGAAGTTGTCGAGGATCTGCACGTCGATGCCGCCGATCTCGTAGGACATCACCGTGTAGCGCGCGTTATCGGCCTTGTTGTCGGTCGCGACCGCGCCGCTGTTGGCCCAGGCCGTCGTGCCGCGATCCGAATTGTGCGGGTGGCTCAGACCCAGACCATGGCCGAGCTCGTGCAGGACGATGAAATCGGGCGAACTGCCGCCCCCGGTTTCACCCGCCACATCGTAGCGCGCGTCGTTCATCACCGCGAGGAAGAACGACTGGTAATCGTCGGTCTCGCCGGACTTGAGGTTCTCGCCCGGCGCATCCATCCGCGCGATGGTCCCGCCGCCCAGCGAATTATAGCCGCCGCCATAGACGATGTCGGCGTCATCAATATCCGTCGCGGCGGTAAAGGAAATATCGGCGACGAGTGAAAACGCTGCTTCGGCACGCGCGATGGCGGTCAGCCAGGGGGCCTCGGCCGCGTCGGTGGAAGTGTAGGGATCATAGGTGCCCGACGGGGCCGATCCGATCCGGTTCTGATAAACGGCGGCGATGGTCGCTGCATCCCCGCTGTCGGCGATATAGCTTGTCAGATCGCCCGTATCCCACTGAACCGTGCGCTTGAGCCCCGCCAGCAGCGTGTTCGTGCTTGCGGTTACCGTTTGTTTACCAGCCATTTACAATATCCTTTTTAAAATGCCCGAAACGGGCGCTGCGTAATGTCACCGCCGGTTTTCAGCGGCGCAAAATTTCGTCGATCCAATCCGTGACCCGGCCTGCCCGCCAGAGACACTGCGCCGGGTCCACCGGCTCTATGGTGAAAACATGCGTGGCCGCCCCCGCGTGATGCAGCCCGACCAGAACCGGCCGGGCCACCGCGTCGACCGCCGCGGGATCCGGCAAACCGGCCAGCAACAAGGCGGTCACAGGCGATCCTTCGGCGGGGCGGATCAACCAGCGGGTCTGTTGCGGGGCGACGGCGAAACCGTCGGGGTCGCCCCCGCCCTCCAGCGGGCGCTCGAACCGCCAGCGCGCATCGGCGCCCTGAAACAGATCAGTCACCTCGCGGGCGTCGCCCGGTGCGATCCCGCGCAGCTGTGCCTCGATTTCCGCCACGCTGACCCGGCTGAACAGCAAGGCCGCCTGCGCTAGCGCCGACGCTTCGCCCGCGCGCGCGGAGGCGTCGGAAGTGGTATTCTGTGCCAGATCGGTAACGCGGACCTCACAAGGGCCGGCCTCCGCGACAGCCGTCCCGCCAAGTGCAAGACCTAGCCCCGTGGCCCCGGCTACGACGCTGCGCCATACGTTTGCGTATGGCGCATCATGCGCTACGGCAGACTGTTTTCCCGTGATTGCGGAAAGTCTCACAACAGCGCCCCCACGCCTCGGTCGTTGGAAAAAACTCAATAAAACTGGCAGAATCTCGAAACAATTATCTCTATCGTACTCTCCTGCGACACTCGATCAAGGGTTTTCCGGGGGCGCTGTCCCCCCTGATCGAGGGGGAGAGACAGCAGCGCGCGGGCAGTCAATCAGAGAACACGCCGTTCGCTTCAGGGACGGTCCAGCCATGTTCCTCGCGCAGCGCAAGGTAGCGCTCGACTGCGTAGACAAGGCTGCGGCGCTTGCCGTCCATGTATTTACCAGCCTGTGGCAGCAGCTCGGAGCGCGTGGGCTGGTAGTCTTCGAACCACTGGTTATAGGGCAGCGGCAGGGGCTTTTTCTTGTTCACACCAACTTCGGGATAGAGCGTAATGCAGGCCTTCTTGACCAGTTCCTTGCCCTTACTGATTTGCTCGCCGCCGCGGTTCCACTCAAGTTCGGTGAAGGGCGTGACATGGATCAGGCCCGCCTGCGTGATCGCGCCTATCACACTTGCCCCTTCGGTCCCGACCCGCTTAAGAAACTCCGCCACATCGATCCGTCCGTCCGTGACAAAGCCGTCGAGAACCCATTTGCTCGGCTGCGGGGATCGCAGGACCTTTTCGGGGTTGGCGAACTGCTTGTCGAGCATCTCGCCCAGCTCTTCCTTGGTCTGCGCCTTGTAGAGATGCCCATGCCCGCCAAATCGAGTATCCGCAGAAAAACCCGTCAGCAGATGCGTACACCCATCCGCACGCGCACGCAACGCAGCAAGGTAGACCGCTGGTGCGTGCGGCACCACAGGTTGTTGCAGGAGGCAGATCAGCTCATCCATCGCCTTGAAATATGCATCACGTGTGACCCCGAAGCGTTTGTGCTCGGCTCCGTGGGTCAGATAGCGCGCGGCCTCGGAATACTCGCTCAGATGTGCACGGTCCTCGCCATAGTCGAAGGTATAGGCAGTATAGCTGTGCGGGATGCACCCCGCCACGAGCGCCGAATCCATTCCCCCCGACAGCAGGATGCCCAGCTTGCCGCCTAACCCCGTCACCCGACGCCGGATCGCATCGATCAGCTCGTCAGAGGTCGCGACAGGCTCGTAGACCTTTCTGGGCACGGGGAAGAACCGACGATACTGCAGGTAGAGGCTGATGTTCATAGGCACGTCGGCCTGGGGAGACTCGTCATTCATTACAGGTGCACTTCCATGACTGTTGATCACGACCGGGACCGCCGCTGATCGCGGGTGATAAGGCCTCACCCCCTCCCCGGCAAGCCAAACGCCGTCCCCCTTTCGGGGAGCGGCGGGTGTTTCGCTTCGGGGGCGGGTCGGTCGGGGATCAGACGATGTCTAGATCCCAGATCCGCAGGTCGCCGTCGGTGAAGCGGAAGTATTCCACGTTGGTGTAGATGTCGAAGCCCTCCGCACCGCTCATGCGCACCTCGTTCGACGCCGTGCGGAACACCGCGTAGTCGCCGCGCGCCCCGTCGAACAGCGCGTAGTCCGATCCCGCACCCCCGTCGATCACGTCGTTGCCCAGCCCCCCCTTCAGCTGGTCGATCCCGCCGTAGCCGAACAGGAAATCGTCCCCGTCCAGACCGTTGAGGTTGTTGCGACCCTCGTTGCCCGTCAGGCTGTCGTCGAAGTTCGTCCCCACAAGGCCCTCGATCGAGAAGTAGAGATCCAGCGCCGCGTCGCCGCCGGTGCCCCGCCCCGTTTCCTCGCCGTCGATCCGTGCCCCGTTACGCAGGCTCGCCACCACGCCAGAGGTCGAGTTGTAGTAGGTCACCGTGTCCTCGCCGTCGCCGCCGAAGTAGCGCTCGCGCCCGCCTGTCGAGCCCACGAACCAGTCGTAATCACCAAGGCCGCGGAAATCGTTCTCGTTCTCATCGCCGTAAAACACGTCCTGCCGGCCCGAGCCGGTCACCCGCTCGACGCTCAGATAGGTGTGACCCGCGGCGAGGTTGGTGTTGTTGCCGGTGTCGTTGAGATCGACCACCACGCCGGTAACCTCGGCATTGGGCGGCGGCGCGCCACCGGGGTTGAACGGATCGGCGGTGTTGACCGCGTCGCTCTGCCAGTCGACGTAGGAGATCATGTCCTGGCCGGTGCCGCCGTCGATG
>NZ_JBEFLP010000013.1 GCF_040149665.1 Sulfitobacter sp. HNIBRBA3233
CCAAAAATGTGCTTGCGGGTTTTGGGTGTTGGGCTTAGAACCCCCTTCACCGGCGGCGCTGAGGCGCTACGGGGCGCCACGGAGGCGGGACGGAGCGGACGCTTCGGAAGGTCTTCGGGGTGGAAATCAGGGATAGAGCAGGCGAGGCGCGCCGGTAAGTTAGGGCGCATCTGGTTGGTTTTTGTCTCTGAGCGTTATTTGACATTGATGATATCTGAAGAGATATGCGGGCGGTTTGGTTTCATTTCGATGGATCAACGTCTGTATATCGCGCTCTTAGGCTTCGGCCGATGATGGAGTGTCAGCTTCACTGTTTGAACGGCTTTCGGTAACTTTGGTTACCTTGAGCACATCAAACAGAGACTGTCTCATGCCTTTCAGTAATGGGTATGAGACGATGTGCAGAGGTTCGAACGTCAAGGACACGGTCGCAAGATCGTTTCAACTTGAGAGTTTGATCCTGGCTCAGAACGAACGCTGGCGGCAGGCCTAACACATGCAAGTCGAGCGCTCACTTCGGTGGGAGCGGCGGACGGGTTAGTAACGCGTGGGAACATACCCCTTTCTGCGGAATAGCCACTGGAAACGGTGAGTAATACCGCATACGCCCTTCGGGGGAAAGATTTATCGGTGAGGGATTGGCCCGCGTTAGATTAGATAGTTGGTGGGGTAATGGCCTACCAAGTCTACGATCTATAGCTGGTTTTAGAGGATGATCAGCAACACTGGGACTGAGACACGGCCCAGACTCCTACGGGAGGCAGCAGTGGGGAATCTTAGACAATGGGCGCAAGCCTGATCTAGCCATGCCGCGTGTGTGATGAAGGCCTTAGGGTCGTAAAGCACTTTCGCCAGGGATGATAATGACAGTACCTGGTAAAGAAACCCCGGCTAACTCCGTGCCAGCAGCCGCGGTAATACGGAGGGGGTTAGCGTTGTTCGGAATTACTGGGCGTAAAGCGCGCGTAGGCGGATCAGAAAGTAGGGGGTGAAATCCCAGGGCTCAACCCTGGAACTGCCTCCTAAACTCCTGGTCTAGAGTTCGAGAGAGGTGAGTGGAATTCCGAGTGTAGAGGTGAAATTCGTAGATATTCGGAGGAACACCAGTGGCGAAGGCGGCTCACTGGCTCGATACTGACGCTGAGGTGCGAAAGTGTGGGGAGCAAACAGGATTAGATACCCTGGTAGTCCACACCGTAAACGATGAATGCCAGTCGTCGGGTAGCATGCTATTCGGTGACACACCTAACGGATTAAGCATTCCGCCTGGGGAGTACGGTCGCAAGATTAAAACTCAAAGGAATTGACGGGGGCCCGCACAAGCGGTGGAGCATGTGGTTTAATTCGAAGCAACGCGCAGAACCTTACCAACCCTTGACATCCTGTGCTAACCCGAGAGATCGGGCGTTCACTTCGGTGACGCAGTGACAGGTGCTGCATGGCTGTCGTCAGCTCGTGTCGTGAGATGTTCGGTTAAGTCCGGCAACGAGCGCAACCCACATCTTTAGTTGCCAGCATTCAGTTGGGCACTCTAAAGAAACTGCCCGTGATAAGCGGGAGGAAGGTGTGGATGACGTCAAGTCCTCATGGCCCTTACGGGTTGGGCTACACACGTGCTACAATGGCAGTGACAATGGGTTAATCCCCAAAAGCTGTCTCAGTTCGGATTGGGGTCTGCAACTCGACCCCATGAAGTCGGAATCGCTAGTAATCGCGTAACAGCATGACGCGGTGAATACGTTCCCGGGCCTTGTACACACCGCCCGTCACACCATGGGAGTTGGTTCTACCCGACGGCCGTGCGCTAACCTTTTGGAGGCAGCGGACCACGGTAGGATCAGCGACTGGGGTGAAGTCGTAACAAGGTAGCCGTAGGGGAACCTGCGGCTGGATCACCTCCTTTCTAAGGATTTTCCTAGTACGGATAATGCGATGCCAACGCGCTCAAGTAGCGAAGCGGTAGCGCATAGAAGTCGTGGAGAACTTAGCAGGTCGGCAAACAAAGCCGACCAAATATCGAAGCCGGACCGTCCACATATCTCTTCAGAACACTAGGTCCTACGCAAGAGCGTAGGGTTCCAAAGCATGGGGCCTTAGCTCAGCTGGGAGAGCGCCTGATTTGCATTCAGGAGGTCAGGAGTTCGATCCTCCTAGGCTCCACCATTTGGCTGAGGCTCATTGAAGATGGGTCGGTAGCTCAGGTGGTTAGAGCGCACGCCTGATAAGCGTGAGGTCGGAGGTTCAAGTCCTCCTCGACCCACCACTTCCTAGGGTGGTCCAGTCGATTAGATCATTAAGCCCTGTCCGCAGGTCTTAATCATCCAATCGGATGAATTTACATCGTAAAGAGAGATACAAATATCAACCTGTTTGGTCACCCGAGTGTGGGATTGACCTCAGGCTGGAGCGATAGATCTTCGGATCTTGAGCGAGCGTTTGCACTGGACTGTTTCCTCGGTCCGCCAAGCGTATGCCAGGCTGAAACGAACAGTGTTGTCCAAGTCAAGTACACTAACCGAAGACGGTCGCAAGACCGTCGAAAACACTTCTGCCACACAAAAGGGCGGAAGTGGGAAAGTATGCTTTTGATCCGGGAACAGGTATCACAGTTTCTTACCAGCTTCTGTGATGCACGAGGGGCGCAAGTCTTTCTCTTTCTGGATCAAATCAAGCGCGAAAAGGGCGTTTGGTGAATGCCTTGGCAGTAAGAGGCGATGAAAGACGTGATACTCTGCGATAAGCTGAGGGGAGCCGAGAATAGGCTTTGATCCTCAGATCTCTGAATGGGGCAACCCACCTGATACTGTGTTATTTATACTGTCGTTTAGGCGGCAGGGCGAAATAATATGGTAAAACAGGTACTTATAGACTGAATACATAGGTTTATAAGAGCAAACCCGGGGAACTGAAACATCTAAGTACCCGGAGGAAAGGAAATCAATTGATACTCCCCTAGTAGCGGCGAGCGAACGGGGACCAGCCGAGCCTTGAGTGTGGTTAGAATGCGTTGGAATGCGCAACCAGAGTGGGTGATAGTCCCGTATAAGAAGCACGATAGGACGTATTAAGTAGGGCGGAACACGTGAAATTCTGTCTGAAGATCGGAGGACCACCTTCGAAGGCTAAGTACTCCTTACTGACCGATAGTGAACCAGTACCGTGAGGGAAAGGTGAAAAGCACCCCGACGAGGGGAGTGAAACAGTACCTGAAACCGAACGCCTACAATCAGTTGGAGGGTCCTTGCGGCCTGACAGCGTACCTTTTGTATAATGGGTCATCGACTTGGTCTCTCAAGCAAGCTTAAGCCGTTAGGTGTAGGCGCAGCGAAAGCGAGTCTTAATAGGGCGAATGAGTTTGAGGGATCAGACCCGAAACCGAGTGATCTAGGCATGGCCAGGTTGAAGGTTGGGTAACACCAACTGGAGGACCGAACCCACATCTGTTGAAAAAGATCGGGATGAGCTGTGCCTAGGGGTGAAAGGCCAATCAAACTCGGAGATAGCTGGTTCTCTGCGAAATCTATTTAGGTAGAGCGTCGACCGAATACCCTCGGGGGTAGAGCACTGGATGGGTAATGGGGCCCCACAGGCTTACTGATCCTAACCAAACTCCGAATACCGAGGAGTACTAGTCGGCAGACACACGGCGAATGCTAACGTCCGTCGTGAAGAGGGAAACAACCCTGACCTACAGCTAAGGCCCCTAATTCATGGCTAAGTGGGAAAGCAGGTGGGACGACCAAAACAACCAGGAGGTTGGCTTAGAAGCAGCCATCCTTTAAAGATAGCGTAACAGCTCACTGGTCTAAATAAGTTGTCCTGCGGCGAAGATGTAACGGGGCTCAAGCCATGAGCCGAAGCTTAGGATGCATTTATTGCATGGTAGCAGAGCGTAGTGTGACATAGTTCCATGTCTCCTTACCTACTTCGGTAGGATTGGAGACGCGGAGCTTTCTGTGAAGCCGGCCTGTGAGGGATCCGGTGGAGAGATCACTAGTGAGAATGATGACATGAGTAGCGACAAAGAGTGTGAGAGACACTCTCGCCGAAAGTCCAAGGGTTCCTGCTTAAAGCTAATCTGAGCAGGGTAAGCCGACCCCTAAGGCGAGGCCGAAAGGCGTAGTCGATGGGAACCAGGTTAATATTCCTGGGCCAGATGGAAGTGACGGATCATGAAGGTTGTTCATCCTTATCGGATTGGATGGGCCGCTGATTGGTTCCTGGAAATAGCTCCATCATAAGATCGTACCCTAAACCGACACAGGTGGACTGGTAGAGAATACCAAGGCGCTTGAGAGAACGATGTTGAAGGAACTCGGCAAAATACCTCCGTAAGTTCGCGAGAAGGAGGCCCGGTTCCTAGGCAACTAGGGGCTGGGGGCACAAACCAGGGGGTGGCGACTGTTTATTAAAAACACAGGGCTCTGCGAAGTCGCAAGACGACGTATAGGGTCTGACGCCTGCCCGGTGCCTGAAGGTTAAAAGGAGAGGTGAGAGCCTTGAATTGAAGCCCAGGTAAACGGCGGCCGTAACTATAACGGTCCTAAGGTAGCGAAATTCCTTGTCGGGTAAGTTCCGACCTGCACGAATGGCGTAACGACTTCCCCGCTGTCTCCAACATCGACTCAGCGAAATTGAATTACCTGTCAAGATGCAGGTTACCCGCGGTTAGACGGAAAGACCCCGTGCACCTTTACTACAACTTCACACTGGCATTAGGCCGAACATGTGCAGGATAGGTGGTGGGCTTCGAAGCGTGGACGCCAGTCTGCGTGGAGCCTCCCTTGAGATACCACCCTTGTTCTGCTTGATGTCTAACCGCGGTCCGTTATCCGGATCCGGGACCCTGTGTGGTGGGTAGTTTGACTGGGGCGGTCGCCTCCTAAATCGTAACGGAGGCGCGCGAAGGTTGGCTCAGAGCGGTCGGAAATCGCTCGTTGAGTGCAATGGCAGAAGCCAGCCTGACTGCGAGACTGACAAGTCGAGCAGAGTCGAAAGACGGCCATAGTGATCCGGTGGTCCCGAGTGGAAGGGCCATCGCTCAACGGATAAAAGGTACGCCGGGGATAACAGGCTGATACTGCCCAAGAGTCCATATCGACGGCAGTGTTTGGCACCTCGATGTCGGCTCATCTCATCCTGGGGCTGGAGCAGGTCCCAAGGGTACGGCTGTTCGCCGTTTAAAGAGGTACGTGAGCTGGGTTTAGAACGTCGTGAGACAGTTCGGTCCCTATCTTCCGTGGGTGTAGGATACTTGAGAGGAGTTGCCCCTAGTACGAGAGGACCGGGGTGAACGATCCACTGGTGGACCAGTTGTTATGCCAATAGCAGTGCTGGGTAGCTATGATCGGAAAGGATAACCGCTGAAGGCATCTAAGCGGGAAGCCCCCCTCAAAACAAGGTATCCCTGAGAGCCGAGGTAGACCACCTCGTCGATAGGCCAGAGATGTAAGCGCAGTAATGCGTTCAGTTGACTGGTACTAATGGCTCGATAGGCTTGATTTGATCCAGTAACAGAAAGACTGTTACTCAATCAAAAGCATACACACACAAATTAGCCGTACGCGGCTTGGACAACAGATATTTGGTTTACTTGGTTTGGTGATCATAGCACGAGCAAAACACCCGGTCCCATCCCGAACCCGGCAGTTAAGTGCCGTCGCGCCAATGGTACTGCGTCTTAAGGCGTGGGAGAGTAGGTCATCGCCAAACCTAGTAAGCCAAATATCTATCTCTCTTTCAAAAATAAACAAAATCAAAACGCCGCACCGGTAACTCCAGTGCGGCGTTTCTTCGTTC
>NZ_JBEFLP010000014.1 GCF_040149665.1 Sulfitobacter sp. HNIBRBA3233
TAACCTGCATATCATGCATCTCATAGAGTGCATCATGTGCAGCAAGCCGTGAAATAAATGAAGTTTTCTCAGGTCCTCCAAGAACCTATGCTGTTGAAAACGCAGCTATCGGCGCCGGCATGACCGGGAAACGGGGATCATCATGTCAGAAACTGAATGCGAAGTGCAGCCCGTCGCGCAGGATCTACGCTGGCCTGGGGGCCACCGGATCGCCGTCGTGTTCAACCTCGCATACGAGATGTGGTCCCCCGGCGTCACCTCGGGTGTCGGTCCGATGGGCAACATGCTGGCAGGCGGTCTGTTCGACCACAATGCCGACAGCTACGGGCGCTACAATGCCACCCACGGCATCCCGCGACTGGTTTCCATTCTTGAACGCCACGACATCCCGGCCACGCTGATGACTTCGGGTCTGGTGGCCGAGGCGTTTCCGGACCGACTGCGCGCCTATGCCGAACGGGGGCACGATATCGTCGGACACGGGCTGGCTCAGAACATGGTCTTTCCGACCCTGTCAAAGCAAGACGCGCTGCATTCAGTCACCCGCACGACCGAACTGATCGAAGCGGCGATTGGCCGTCGTCCCCAAGGCTGGATCAGCCCAAGGGTGACGTCTTCGACCGAGATACACGAAATGCTTTCGGCGCAGGGTTACGCTTGGCACGCCGATGTGCTGGACGGCGACCATCCCTACGTCCAGCACTTCAGAGAGGGCAACATCCTTGCCATCCCCATGTCCGTCGAATTCAATGATCTTCCCCATGCCATGCGCTTTGGTCGGACACCTGGACAATTTGTAGATCTCTTCAAGGAAGCACTAGCCGGGATCAAGGCTCAGCCCACTGAAACGGTTATCCTCGACATATTTGCACACGGTCATTGCTACGGTCGTCCTGCGGCAGCCTGGGCGATCGACGATATTGCAAAATTCTGCCGCGAGGACGGATCGGTCTGGCTGACAACCCGGTCCGAAATCAAGGCGCATTGCGCACACCTGGGCAAACAGGCTGCTTGAGGACATCAGCCCAGTTGCAGAACCCGCCACATACGAAACTTCCGAGAAGCGCCTGCTATCACCTCGAAGCAAATTGGCGTTCAAGTTCATGTTGCATGCGGTCTCAAACGAAAAGAGTCTCGGATGCGTGTCCTGTGCAGTTTCCCGGAACGTATAGAGATATTTCGGAAAGATGGGAGTTAGATCGTCCATCAACATGGATTTCACAGTGAAGATGCGGTGCACAATTGGGCCTTGATCCGATGGCACGATGGCGCTCAGGCGCATGTCGGCAGATTGGCCAAAGAGCTGCCGTAAGTACCCATTCGACAACTTGGAAGTGGAATGATGCGTCCGCTTTGCGTTCGAAGTGGCCATCGGCTGCACGATCCGTAGACGATTGTGAGGGGCTGGTCGCGTCGGGGCTCTCTATGGAGCAACTGCAAAACTTTTCTTCGTGCCACTCGGTAGTTTGTGTTCACTGCCGACTTGCGGCGGTGCAGCGGAAGACGCCCTGCCAAGCTCGAATGGATGTCAGCTTTCTCTGACTTGGCGCGAATTGGGCGCGCTTGCAGCGAATGGCCGGAGTCCGCCCCTAGTGTCTACAGAGTAGCCAAGGTCAAGAACGGCCCAGACCGGACCTTCACCACCCAATCATGGTGCTGCGGTGCGGCCCTTCATTGCGGACTTTCGCCACAAACGCGAAATTGAGTGATGTCTGAATTCACACTTTGCGGACCTTACAGCCGTTCGTCGCGACCATTCAGCTTCCGATGCAACTGCGAAGGGCTGCGAAAGGAAGTGACCTGCTCCCCTTGGAGTCCGCGTTTTTCAGTTAGCTCTGTTCAGGGTTTGGTCTTCCTTTGACCGGTTAGCATATTCGTGTGGCGTCAGACCAGCGAGGCTGGAGTGAGG
This sequence comes from Sulfitobacter sp. HNIBRBA3233, assembly GCF_040149665.1. NCBI lineage: Bacteria > Pseudomonadati > Pseudomonadota > Alphaproteobacteria > Rhodobacterales > Roseobacteraceae > Sulfitobacter > Sulfitobacter marinivivus. The sequence continues at coordinate 1,910 of NZ_JBEFLP010000014.1, forward strand.
CCGGTGGTGATTGTAGTCGCCGCGCCATGCCGCAATCATGCGGCAGGCATGGCGCAAAGACGGGAACAGGTGTTCGTTGAGGCATTCCTCGCGCATCCGCCCGTTGAAGCTCTCGACCAGACCGTTTTGCATGGGTTTGCCTGGTGCGATGTAATGCCAATCGACTTTGCGCTCCTCTTGCCACTTGAGCATCGCGTTACTGGTCAGTTCGGTCCCATTGTCGCTGACCACAAGGCAGGGATACCCGCGCAGCTCGGCGATCCGATCCAATTCGCGGGCGACGCGTGCGCCGCCGATGGATGTATCGACCACAGCGGCCAGGCATTCTCGGCTGAAGTCGTCGATAACATTTAGCACGCGGAAGCGACGGCCATCTTTCGGCGCATCCGACATGAAGTCGAGCGACCATCTTTGGTTTGGACCTTGCGGGATTGCCATCGGGGATTTCGTGCCCACTGCGCGCTTGCGTCCGCCCCGTCTACGAACGGCTCCTCCAATTTTTGGGACAACCCAGTCCGGTTGGTGGACCACTGCACTGGGGGGGCTCCAGAAATAGCCTAGTTTATGCCCTGATAATCACGGAATTGAGCGTTACGCCTTATTTCAGAAAGAGCAACGATCCAGAATGGACAGTCATCATGACGACATTGAGTTTCTATGCGCGCGGTGATGGTGCGTCCGCAAACAACGCTGCCCTGAACGTTGACCCCAAGTCACAGCAGGCTACCACGCTTATCACTTTTGACAGCGGCCCCAAAGGTGACCTTGTTCTGGAGGCAAATGGCGGGGGCGTTGACCCTGACACCACCGTGAGAATCAACGGTAACTCTTACAATTTCAAAGTAGAACAAACCGGCGACTTGCCCATCGGCAACGGCAAAGTGCCTGACGCTCTGGAAGGCAGCCAGATTACCGTGATTTCGGTTGTCATCAACGGAGTTTACGAGCGGTTCTTCTTTGTCACCGATGGGTCGGGCACGATGGCGCTGATGGATCAATTCGGTAATGGTGCTGTCCCATTGAGCAACGTCGACACCATGCCGACGGAGGTTTTCATCTGTTATGGTGTGGGCACTGATATCCTCACGCCAACGGGCTACAAAAAAGTCGAAAGTCTGCAACCAGGCGACCACGTGATGACGCTTGACAATGGCGCGCAGGAAATCCTTTGGGCACGCAGAAATGAACAACCGCTTGAGGCTGCCGAGGTGGATGCCAAGCCGGTACTGATCAAAGCGGGCGCACTTGGCCCCGGTCATCCATCACACGATCTGGTTGTGTCGCCGCAGCACCGTATTTTGGTCGGTGGACAAGGCCAGCTTCACAGGGCTTTTGATGCTGAGGTTTTCGTTCCAGCCAAGGCGCTGACCGACCTACCCGGTATTCGGTTCATGCAGGGCAAACGAACGATTACGTGGTTTCATTTTGCATGCGCGCGTCACGAAGTTGTCTTAGCCAACGGATGCGCATCTGAGTCGTTGCTCTTGGGTCCGATTGCGGTTCAAGGGATGACCGGATTAGAAAAGGCACAATTGGTCGCGCTGTTCGGCACCGGACCTTCTTCCAACAAAGCCCTGAACGGACCAACGGCGAGGGACTGCCTAGCCGTGCGTGCAGCCCGCGATAGGCTTTACGCAGGGCAGCGGACTCCGGTTCGCTTAGCGGCTTAACTAACAGATCACTGAGACTTCGCCACATTGGTTCAGCAGTTGGGCTTGTTGGTATATCTGCAAAATCAAAAACCGATGCTAAACCTGTACTTGTTCGCATTATTTGAGAATTTTTTGCAGTACTTCGGAGCGTTAAACGGCCTCATATATATCGACAGTGTCGTCTGCCGGATCGTCCTCGTAGGTGCTGGCGTCGACGTCGGTCTCAAGGCTGAGAGCGGCAATCAGATCGGCGGCGTCGGCCTCGGGATCAGTCGCACCTGCCTCGTATTCTTCCAGTGCGAGGTCATAGGCTTCCATCAGTTCCTCACTGT
>NZ_JBEFLP010000015.1 GCF_040149665.1 Sulfitobacter sp. HNIBRBA3233
TTCCCGGTAGACACCGAACCCCAGAACGATCGCGAAGACGGCGGCGACGATGGCCGCTTCGGTTGGCGTGACGATGCCGCCGTATATGCCGCCCAAGACGATGATCGGCCCGCACAGAGCCCACTTCGCCGCATTGAAGGCGGCCCAGACTTCGGCGCGGGTGGCCTTGGGCTGGGCTGCGATCTTGTGTTTGCGCGCGTGGTTCCAGCACAGCGCCATGAGGCCGAGCGCCAGCAATATCCCCGGAACGATGCCAGCCAGAAACAGATCGCTGATCGATGTTTCCGACATGACGCCCCAGACCACCATCGGGATCGACGGTGGCAGCATTGGCCCGATAATGCCGCCCGCAACAGCAAGGGCCGTCGCGAAGGCGCGCGAATATCCACGCTTTTCCATCTCGGGGATCATGATGGCACCGATGGCCGCCGTGGTGGCGGGGGCAGAGCCGGAGAGCGCAGCAAAGAAAGCGGCGGCCAGCACGGCAACCATGCCCAGGCCCCCGGTGCGATGGCGAACAAGCACGTCAGCGAACCCGACCAGACGTCGCGAAATGCCTCCCGCGGTCATCAGATCCCCAGCAAGGATGAAGAACGGAATGGCCAGCAGACTGAACGACTGCGTGCCCGACACCATGCGCTGCGCAAAGATCATCATGTCGATGTCGGCGGTCCAAAGCGCAACGATCGTGGCAAGCCCGATGGCAAAGGCCAACGGCACGCGCAGCAACAGCATCAATGGAAGCCCAAGCGTCAGGACGAGTACGGTGGT
>NZ_JBEFLP010000016.1 GCF_040149665.1 Sulfitobacter sp. HNIBRBA3233
ACCGGCGTGGTGGTCGATCTCAACGACACCGGCAACAACACCAACCTCGCCGCGGGCCACACCTATCTGAGCGTCGAGCGGGTGACCGGCTCGGGCCGTCAGGACGTGTTCTACGGCGACGAGAACGAGAACGATTTCCGCGGCCTTGGCGATTACGACTGGTTCGTGGGCTCGACCGGCGGGCGCGAGCGCTACTTCGGCGGCGACGGCGAGGACACGGTGACCTACTACAACTCGACCTCTGGCGTGGTGGCGAGCCTGCGCAACGGGGCGCGGATCGACGGCGAGGAGACGGGGCGGGGCACCGGCGGCGACGCGGCGCTGGATCTCTACTTCTCGATCGAGGGCCTTGTGGGGACGAACTTCGACGACAGCCTGACGGGCAACGAGGGCCGCAACAACCTCAACGGTCTGGACGGGGACGATTTCCTGTTCGGCTACGGCGGGATCGACCAGCTGAAGGGGGGGCTGGGCAACGACGTGATCGACGGGGGTGCGGGATCGGACTATGCGCTGTTCGACGGGGCGCGCGGCGACTACGCGGTGTTCCGCACGGCCTCGAACGAGGTGCGCATGAGCGGGGCGGAGGGCTTCGACATCTACACCAACGTGGAATACTTCCGCTTCACCGACGGCGACCTGCGGATCTGGGATCT
>NZ_JBEFLP010000017.1 GCF_040149665.1 Sulfitobacter sp. HNIBRBA3233
GGCCAATCTGCGCGACGATGGGGTCGTCTCTCTGGGTGCCGCAGAAGGCGGGTTTCGCAACATGATCAACAATACACGGCCCGTGCGGACGCCCGAGGATGTCGAAGGCGTCAAATACCGCACCATGCAGAACCCGGTCTTCATCGAGATGTTCTCGTCGCTTGGCGGCAGCCCGGTTCCGATGGCCTGGGGTGAAGTGTTCACCGCCATGCAACAGGGCACGGTCGACGGACTGGAAATCCCCACTTCTGTGGTTAATTCCAACAACTACGCCGATGTGACCAAGTTCCTCAGCTTTACCCGGCACACCTATTCAGCGATCCATCTGCTGATGTCGGAGCGCAGCCTTGAGCGACTGCCAGAAGACGTGCAGCAGGCGGTGTTGGATGCGGGCGAGGCTGCGATTGCAGCGCAGCGTCAGGCCGTAGCGGCAGCAGAGGCCGATGTGGTTGCCGCCCTGCAGGAAAAAGGCATGGAGATCAACGACATCGATGATGTCGCCGCATTCCGTGCCAAGGTCGGGCCGGTTTACGAGCGCTTCGAGCCAACCATCGGCACCGAACTTCTTGAGC
>NZ_JBEFLP010000018.1 GCF_040149665.1 Sulfitobacter sp. HNIBRBA3233
TGCCAATCTGCGCGACTATGGGGTCGTCTCTCTGGGTGCCGCAGAAGGCGGGTTTCGTAACATGATCAACAACACACGGCCCGTGCGGACGCCCGAGGATGTCGAAGGTGTCAAATACCGCACCATGCAGAACCCGGTCTTCATCGAGATGTTCTCGTCGCTTGGCGGCAGCCCGGTTCCGATGGCCTGGGGTGAAGTGTTCACCGCCATGCAACAGGGCACGGTCGACGGTCTGGAAATCCCCACTTCTGTTGTCAATTCCAACAACTACGCCGATGTGACCAAGTTCCTCAGCTTTACCCGGCACACCTATTCCGCGATCCATCTGCTGATGTCGGAGCGCAGCCTTGAGCGACTGCCAGAAGACGTGCAGCAGGCGGTGATGGATGCGGGCGAGGCTGCGATTGCAGCACAGCGTCAGGCCGTAGCGGCAGCAGAGGCCGATGTGGTTGCCGCCCTGCAGGAGAAAGGCATGGAGATCAACGATATCGATGATGTCGCCGCATTCCGTGCCAAGGTCGGGCCGGTTTACGAGCGCTTCGAGCCAACCATCGGCACCGAACTGCTTGAGA
>NZ_JBEFLP010000019.1 GCF_040149665.1 Sulfitobacter sp. HNIBRBA3233
GTGTGCGACTTATGCACTGTTTGCATTGATTGTAGCGTGTGTAGTCTTTTCGCAGAAGTTTCGAGCGTCGAATGATTTCGGCTCGAAATTCATCCAAGGGAGGATACCTGATGTACATTACTTTGACGCGCAGGCTTTTTGGCGCATTGCTGACGACAGCGGCCCTCACGGGCACGGCACACGCTGCGGAATTCGAGTTGAAGCTTGCCTGGCTAACCGCAGACAGCCCCACCGACCCCTATGCAATCACGGCCCATGCCTTCAAGAAAGAGCTTGAGGCGGCGCTACCTGGCCGGGTCGAAGTGCAGCTTTTCCCCAACCGCCAACTGGGCGACGACAAGGAAATACTAGAAGGTCTGCAATTCGGCACAATCGACATGGGCGTGATCACCAATGCCGTGGTCGCCAACCTTGAGCCGACCTATCAGCTTGTCGATCTGCCGTTCCTGTTTGGCAGTGCCGAGCAGGCGCATATGGTTCTTGATGGCGAAGTGGGTGCGCAGCTTGC
>NZ_JBEFLP010000020.1 GCF_040149665.1 Sulfitobacter sp. HNIBRBA3233
TGAGATGGTAAAGGGCAGGATGTCGATGGATACGCCTGGCGCTTCGACCTGCAGCCGCTCGGCCAACCGTGGCAGCAGAAACGCCGAGACATAGTCCGCGACCTGCATAGTAAACACCCGCTCGGCCTTGGCGGGAACAAACTGGTGCTGCAAGGAAATGGCCGTCGAGATAAAGCCGAGACCGCGCTCGATATCGGCATAGAGCTCTCGGGCGCGGTCAGTTGGCCGGACCCCGCCTGCCGTCCGAAAGAATAGCTCGTCGTTGAGCATCACCCGCAGCCGCGCCAGCGCATGGCTAACGGCGGAAGGCGACAGTCCGATCTCTTCCGCCGCTCCCGCGATCGAACCCTGATTCATGATGGCACGAAAGATGACCAGCAGGTTCAGGTCAAAATTGCGCAAATTCACCACTGCGTCACCGTAAAAGCTCCACGATTGC
>NZ_JBEFLP010000021.1 GCF_040149665.1 Sulfitobacter sp. HNIBRBA3233
CGAGATGGTAAAGGGCAGGATGTCGATAGATACGCCCGGCGCTTCGACCTGCAGCCGCTCGGCCAACCGTGGCAGCAGAAACGCCGAGACATAGTCCGCGACCTGCATGGTAAACACCCGCTCGGCCTGGGCGGGAACAAACTGGTGCTGCAAGGAAATGGCCGTCGAGATAAAGCCGAGGCCGCGCTCGATATCGGCATAGAGCTCTCGGGCGCGGTCAGTTGGCCGGACCCCGCCTGCCGTCCGAAAGAACAGCTCGTCGTTGAGCATCACCCGCAGCCGCGCCAGCGCATGGCTGACGGCGGAAGGCGACAGTCCGATCTCTTCCGCCGCTCCCGCGATCGAACCCTGATTCATGATGGCACGAAAGATGACCAGCAGGTTCAGGTCGAAATTGCGCAAATTCACCACTGCGTCACCGCAAAAGCTCCACGATTGT
>NZ_JBEFLP010000022.1 GCF_040149665.1 Sulfitobacter sp. HNIBRBA3233
TCAGGAAGCCGTCCGCGGGCGCCTCGATGCGGAACTCCTCTTGCGGCACATCATTTTCGTCGAGTTCGTAGAAGATCACGCTTTCCGTCTGGGTCACGTCACCGCGAATTTCCTCGAAGTAGGCGAGAAAATTCGCGAAGGTCGGCTCGGTGCCTTCGGGAAGACTGGGGATGTTGAATTCGTTGTCCTCGGGCTCTTCGGCGAGAATGTTGAACCCTGCGATGGGCGCGCCGGAATCGTCGAAATCATAGACAAAGTAAACCTTGTCATAGATCGGATCTTCGGGATCCTCCGGGTCTTCAGGCTCCTCCGGGTCGCCCGATACCGCCTTGATCGAGCCTTCTTCGGTGGACGTGGATGTCGCGCGGATGCCGAAGTAGTCGATGTCGTCAAGGCTGTCGATGGACAGCTCCAGGGTGAGTGT
>NZ_JBEFLP010000023.1 GCF_040149665.1 Sulfitobacter sp. HNIBRBA3233
CAGCGTCACCTGCGGCACGAAGGCCACCAGAAGCAAGACCGCGATCATCACTCCCAGCATAGGCATCAGGGGCCGGGCGATCTGGCCAATCTTCAGCCCGCTTATCGCCGCCCCCACGAAAATCGTGTAGCCGAAGGGCGGCGTAGCCATGCCGATGGTAAAGTTGATCGCGACCATCGCCCCAAACTGGACAGGGTCCATGCCTAGCTGCTCTCCGATGGGTACGAGAAACGACGCCAGGATGATCATTGCAGCAAGGTTGTCCATGACGCAGCCGATCGCCAGCAAAAGCACGTTGATCATCAGCAGATACAGGGTTGGCGTGTCGGCAAACCC
>NZ_JBEFLP010000024.1 GCF_040149665.1 Sulfitobacter sp. HNIBRBA3233
GCGCGCTTCAAGCCGTGTCCTCGAACTGACGCAACTGGATTGGTCCGGTGAGGAAAATTGCATCTCTGATCGACACCACAAGCCGCGTGATCTCGCGGCTTGTGGCCAATTTATGTGTCGGACTAATCTTTGTGATACTTGGCCTTTTGGTGACACAGGTTTTGATGCGGTATTTCCTCGGTTCACCGCCCAGCTGGACCGAGGAACTGGCGATCATTCTCTTTGCCTGGCTGGTGCTGCTCTATGCGACCGTTGGACTGCGTGAAGGGTTTCACGTCGCCATTGAGACGATCCCTTCGCG
>NZ_JBEFLP010000025.1 GCF_040149665.1 Sulfitobacter sp. HNIBRBA3233
ATTCGTGCGCCTGCAAGGCTGGGCCAATCGCTGGGTCGCCGCCTTAGCCGTTCTGTTTGGCTGGGTCACGCTGACCGCAGGCATCCAGTATGTGCTACGCACGGCCGGGCAAAAGAGTGCTGCGCTTCAGATTCCCATAGAAGCGCTTTATCTTTGTGTGCCGGTCTGTGGCACGCTTTTCATTCTGCACGGGGCAGCCCTGCTTCTTGTGCAACCGAATCCCGCCGAGGCAACCGCATGAGT
>NZ_JBEFLP010000026.1 GCF_040149665.1 Sulfitobacter sp. HNIBRBA3233
TTTCGTGCGCCTGCAAGGCTGGGCCAATCGCTGGGTCGCCGCCTTAGCCGTTCTGTTCGGCTGGGTCACGCTGACCGCAGGCATCCAGTATGTGCTACGCACGGCCGGGCAAAAGAGTGCTGCGCTTCAGATTCCCATAGAAGCGCTTTATCTTTGTGTGCCGGTCTGTGGCACACTTTTCATTCTGCACGGGGCAGCCCTGCTTCTTGTGCAACCGAATCCCGCCGAGGCAACCGCATGAGC
>NZ_JBEFLP010000027.1 GCF_040149665.1 Sulfitobacter sp. HNIBRBA3233
CCCGAAAGCGTCTGGGACCGGGTCGACATGCAGGTGCGTCTGACGCCGGGGCGTCTGCAGCCGGAAATGGTCCGGTCCCAGCGGCTGCTGGCTGATGAAATCGTCGTCCTGATGCGACGCGACCATCCGCGCGCGGATGAGACGATGACAGCCGAGCTCTATGCCGAATTGCCCCACGTGAAGTTGTCACAATCGGCCACGGGTACAACGGTCATCGACGACGC